>JAHEXN010000043.1:0-4015 GCA_023252095.1 Actinomycetes bacterium
TTCGCGACGTGGCTGGCCCGCCTGGATGATGACGAGGACTGAGGTCGCTCAGCGACCGAACGTCCGAGTCAGGTCGAGTGATCCACGGCCGAAGGCCGTCTGACTGTATCGAGACCCGGTCGGCTGAGGCACCCGTGAACCGCGGCCGGTCCACCGGGCACCGTCAGGTGACCGGGTCTCGATACGGGCCTCGTTCCTCGGCCCACTCGACCAGCGGGTGGGGGCCACCCTCGGCCCACTCGACCAGCGGGTGGGGGCCACCCTCGGCCCACTCGACCAGCGGGTGGGGGCCACCCTCGGCCCACTCGACCAGCGGGCGGGAGCGGTGGTACCTCAGCCCGCACGCCGCGCCAGCAACGTCGCGTCGGCGATCTCGACGGTCTTGCCGTCGCGCTCCACGATGCGGGCTCGCTCCTCCACGACGAGCGTCTCGAAGTCGTCCGGCAGGGCCGGGAGCAGGTCGGCTGCGTGCCACATGGCCTCGTGCTGCTTGCGCGAGAGCTGCGCGAACACCTCCGACGGCGCGTGCCCGACCACGAGCAGGCGGCCTCCCGGCGCGACGGCCGTCGCGAGGCGGCGCACGACGTCGACCATCGCCGCCCCGGGGTGCAGGAAGTGCGTCGTCACGAGGTCGAACTCGCGCCCCTCGGCGTCGAACGTGCGGGCGTCGACCTGCCACCAGTCGGTGCGCTCGGCGACGCCGGCCTCCTCCGCGTGGCGTGATGCCCGTGCGAGTCCCTCGCTCGAGAAGTCGGCACCCGTGACGGTCCAGCCCTGTTGCGCGAGCCAGATGACGTCACCGCCCTCGCCGCATCCGAGGTCCAGGGCCGAGCCGGGCTCAAGACCCGTGACCTCGGCCACGAGCTGCGGATTCGGGTTGCCACTCCAGATCTTGTCCGACCCGGAGTAGCGCGCGTCCCAGCCGGGCTGCTCGAAGTAGTCGGGGGCGTCCTGCTGGTGGCCGTCGTGGTCAGCGTGATCGTGGTTCGCGGTCATGGCTCCAGCGTGGGACCCCCGCCATGGGATGGCAAGATTCTTTGCCGAACCGGCAAGATTGGGCCATGACTGACCTCCCCGACGACACCGGCCGGGTCCTCGACGGCGTGGGCCCCCGGCTCCGCGCGCTGCGCACGGCTCGCGGCGTGACGCTCGCGGACCTCTCGAACGACACCGGCATCTCCGTCAGCACCCTGTCGCGCCTGGAGTCCGGGCAACGCCGCCCGACGCTCGAGCTCCTGCTCCCGCTGTCGCGCGTGCACCAGGTGCCGCTCGACGAGCTCGTCGACGCACCCGAGACCGGCGACCCGCGCGTGCGCGCCAAACCTGTCGTGCGTCACGGCCGCACGTTCATCCCCCTCACGCGCCGGCCCGGCGGCGTGCAGGCGTTCAAGATCGTGATCCCGCCCCACGACCCGCCGGAGCCGTACCAGCCGCAGGTCCACGAGGGATACGAGTGGATCTACGTGCTCTCCGGCCGCCTGCACCTCGTGCTCGACCGGCGTGAGATCGACCTCGGCCCGGGCGAGGTCGTGGAGTTCGACACGCGCACGCCACACGTCGTGGCGAACCGCGGCGACATCCCGGCCGAGATCCTGGGCCTGTTCGGCCCGCAGGGCGAACGGATGCACGTCCGTTCCGGACAGTAGGCCGCAAGACCCTTCGAGGCTCGTTCCTCGCACCTCAGGGACCGGGAAGTCACTTAGCGCGTCAGGACGATCTTGCCGAACAACGAGCCGTCGATGACCTTGGCCAGGCCGTCGGCGGCCTGCTCCATCGGGATGACCGAGTCGATCAGCGGACGCAGGCCTGTGACGTCGAGGAACTGCGCGAGCCGGTGCAGCTCGTCGCGAGTGCCCATCGTCGAACCGTGGACGCGCATCTGCTGGAAGAAGATGCGCGTGAGCTCGGCCGGCGGCGCCTCGCCGGAGGTGGCGCCGGAGATCACGATCGTGCCGCCGGGACGCATCGAGCGCACCGAGTGCGACCACGTGGCGGCCCCGACGGTCTCCATGACGGCGTCGACCTTCGTGGGCAGGCGGGCGCCCGACTCGAAGACCTCGTGCGCGCCGATCTCGAGGGCCTTGGCCCGCTTGTCCTCGTCGCGGCTCGTGGCGTAGACGCGGAAGCCTGCGGCGCGCGCGAGCGAGATGAGCGCGGTCGCCACCCCGCCGCCCGCGCCCTGCACGAGGACGGTGTCGCCCTGCTTGAGGTCGGACTGGGTGAAGAGCATGCGGTACGCCGTGAGCCACGCGGTCGGCAGGCACGCGGCCTCCTCGAACGACAGGCCGGCCGGCTTCGGCACGACGTTGCGGCGCGGCACGGCGACCTTGTCCGCGAACGTGCCCGGGTGCCGTTCCGAGAGCAGCGACCGCTTCGGGTCGAGCGTCTCGTCACCGCGCCACGAGGGATCGCTGATGACCGAGTGCACGAGCACCTCGTTGCCGTCCTCGTCGTACCCGGCCGCATCGCAGCCCAGGATCATGGGCAGCGACTCCGCCTTCAGACCCACGCCGCGCAGGCTCCACACGTCGTGGTGGTTGATCGAGGCGGCCTTGACCGTGACCGTCGTCCAGCCGTCGGGCACCTCGGGCTCGGGGCACTCCCCCACGACGAGTCCCGCCAGCGGGTCGTCGGGGTTGATGGTTCCGGCGTAGACGGCGAACATGCGTGAGCCTTTCAGTACGGGCGGCGCGCCACGCCCTCACGGCGGGCGGTGTCGGTGACGGCCCGCGACACGGCCTGGGCCACGCGCGGGTCGAACGGCGACGGGATCACGTAGCCCTCGTGCAGGTCGTCGCCGACGAGGTCCGCGATCGCCTGGGCGGCAGCGAGCTTCATGCCCTCCGTGATGCGGGTGGCCCGCACGTCGAGCGCACCCCGGAAGATGCCCGGGAAGACGAGGACGTTGTTGATCTGGTTCGGGAAGTCCGAGCGACCCGTGGCCACGACGCGGGCGTACCGGTGGGCGACCTCCGGGTGGACCTCGGGCGTGGGGTTGGCCATCGCGAAGATGATGGCGTCCGGCGCCATCTGGGCGATGCCCTCCTCGGGCGTCGTGCCGCCGGAGACGCCGATGTAGACGTCGGCCCCGTGCAGGGCGTCGACGATCGTGCCTGGACGGGCGTACTCGGCGGACTGGTCGGCGATCCACTGCTTGGCGGCGTTGAGGTCGGTGCGGCCCGCGTGGATCACGCCGGCACGGTCGGTGACCTGGATGCGACGCACGCCCGCGGCCTGCAGCATCTTCATGATCGCCACACCAGCGGCGCCGGCCCCCGAGATGACGACCTTGAGCTCGCTCATGTCGCGCTCGGTGAGCCGCACCGCGTTGATGAGTGCCGCGAGCGTGACGACGGCCGTGCCGTGCTGGTCGTCGTGGAACACGGGGATGTCGAGACGCTCGATCAGGCGCTGCTCGATCTCGAAGCAGCGCGGGGCCGAGATGTCCTCCAGGTTGATGCCACCGAACGACGGCGCGAGGCGGGCCACGGTCTCGACGATCTCGTCGACGTCGGTCGTGGCGAGCGCGATCGGGATGGCGTCGACGCCGCCGAACTGCTTGAACAGCACGGCCTTGCCCTCCATGACCGGCATCGACGCGGCCGGGCCGATGTCACCCAAGCCCAGCACCGCGGTGCCGTCGGTCACGACGGCGACGGTGTTCGACACCCACGTGTACTCGTGCGCGACCTCGGGATCGGCGTGGATCGCCTCGCAAACGCGGGCGACGCCCGGCGTGTACGACATGGAGAGGTCAGCGGAGTCACGCAGCGGGACCGTCGCGGTGATCGCCATCTTGCCGCCGCGGTGCAGCGAGAAGACAGGATCGTCGGGGTCGAGGGGCGTGGTGATGTCGATGTCGGTGGCAACCATGTGTGCTGTGGGGCTCGAGTCTCGGGAGAAGGGAACGACTGAGTCGTGCGGCTCAGGACACCGGAGGGATCGAGCCTCGGCGGAGCAGGTGGCGCGGAACGCCCGGAATCGGGCAGGTCGTGCCCGTCGTCCATCGTGCCAC
>JAHEXN010000043.1:4025-15913 GCA_023252095.1 Actinomycetes bacterium
CCGCTCGACGATCGCCCGGTTGACCGGCGGCGCGAGGACGCAGACCAGGACGACGAGCGCGGCCAGGCCAGCGCCGAGCGGCAGGTAGCGGATCGCCAGGGCGTCGGCGTCGACGTCACGCAGGCTCCACGCGATCAGGAGCTGCAGCAGCTGGGTCGCGACGATGGGGCCGCGTGCTCCGTACCGACCGCGCAGCAGAAGCACTGCAGCCACGAGCTGGGTGCCTCCGTAGAGGAGGAAGAAGATCGCCACGCCGACACCGATCGCGACGCGTCCGCCATCGATCGAGGCGAGGTCGGCGACGGCCAGCGCGATCACGGCCAGGGCCTCCAGCGTGACCACGACGGCGGCTACCGTGAGCAGGCGACGGACGGTCGGGGGCCAGGAGTCGGACACGGCGACAGCCTACGGAACCGGCACCGGAAGACGAGTGAGGCAGTCCTGTGTGACCGATCGAACACGATCCGGATTGCTACATCCTTGTAAACAGTCCGGTTTGTTGAAAGCATGATGACGGAGCGCGTTCACCAGGGATTCTCCTTCCGCCATCTGGACAGAGACCCTCGCGCCGGACTTTACTCTTCACATCGCTACCCGAAGTTCTCGGGAAGGAGCATCCGCCATGGATTGGCGCCACAAGTCGGCCTGCCTCGACGAGGACCCGGAGCTCTTCTTCCCGATCGGCAACACCGGGCCCGCGATCATGCAGATCGAAGAGGCCAAGCTCGTGTGCCGTCGCTGCGACGTCAGCGACCAGTGCCTGACCTGGGCCCTCGAGTCCGGTCAGGACCACGGCGTCTGGGGCGGCCTCAGCGAGGACGAGCGTCGCGCGCTCAAGCGCCGCAACGCCCGCGCCCGCATCCGTACCGCCTGAGGCCTACGCGTCGAGCGTGATCGACACCGTCGTGCCACCACTCGGCCGCCGTTCGAACGTCAGCGTGCCGTCGAGCTCGGTCTGCACCAGTGCGGTCACAATCGAGAGCCCCAGGCTGTCGCCCGTGCGGAATCCCTCAGGCATGCCGACGCCGTCGTCGCTGACGCGCAACCGGATCCGGTCACGGATGCGGTTGGCCGCCACCGTGATCTGACCTCCACCGTCGCCGAACGCGTGCTCGGCGGCGTTCTGGATCAGCTCGGTCAGCACCATGGACAGCGGGGTCGCGATCTCGCCCGACAGCTGGCCGAACGACCCGATCCGGGTGGCGACGATCGACCGCTCCCCCGCGACGTCCAGCACCGTGCGCAGGAGCCGGTCGGCGATGTCGTCGAAGTCGACGTCGTCGCCGAACGACTGACTCAGCGTCTCGTGGACGAGGGCGATCGAGCCGACGCGCCGTTCGGCCTCCTGGAGGGCGTGACGGGCCTCGTCGGTCGACATGCGCCGGGCCTGCAGACGCAGGAGAGCCGCGACGGTCTGCAGGTTGTTCTTGACGCGGTGGTGGATCTCACGGATCGTCGCGTCCTTCGTCATGAGCTCGCGCTCGCGCAGCCGCAGCTCGGTGACGTCGCGCAGCAGGATCAGCGCGCCGGCCGGGCGGCCCGACGAGGTGAGCGGGATGCGGCGCACCCGCAACGAGGCCGCGGCGTTCTCGAGCTCGCCCGAGCCACCCTCGAGTCCCACGAGGAGACCGGGCACGGCGTGGCGCGGCGTACGCCGGTCCATCAGGCCGGCCGTGACGTCGACGAGCCGCGTGCCGATCAGGTCACCCACGAGCCCGAGCCTGCGGTAGGCCGAGAGCGCGTTCGGGCTGGCGAAGCGCACGACGCCGTCGGGCTCGGTACGCACGAAGCCGTCACCGACCCGGAGCAGGTCGACGACGGTCGAGCGGTCGGCCGACTCCGGGAACTCACCGGAGCGGATCATCTCGAGCAGGTCACCGGCCACGTCGAGGTACGCCGACTCCAGCGCGCCGGCACTGCGCAGGCCCGGCGCCTCGCGGCGGCGCTCGACGACGGCGATGATTCGACGGTCGCGGCGCACGGGCACGAACTGCGTCGAGCGCCCCGCGGCGTCGACCTCGCCGTCGACCGTGACGCCGTGCGTCAGCGCGCGCTCGAGGAGGGGCGCGGATCCCGCCGGCAGCGACAGGCCGACGACGTCCTCGAGCAGGGCCGTGGGGCCCGTCGTGGGCCGGACCTGGGCGACGGCGCAGACCGCGGGCTCCTCCGCCTCGGGCACCCACAGGACGAGGTCCGAGAACGCCAGGTCGGCGATGAGCTGCCAGTCGGCGACAAGAGCGTAGAGCCACTGGGCGTCCTCGGTGGACGCGGTGCTGCGCGAACGCGTCATGTCCTCGAGCTGGCCCACGGGCTCAGACTACGTGGCACGATGGGAGCGATGTCCGAGTCGACTTGGCTGTCTGTGCGCACGACCGGCATGGACGTGCCCACCGACCGACCGCTCGACGAGATGACGGCCGAGCTCGTCCAGATGCTCGGCGACCCGTCACCGCGGCTGCGCGAGGAGCTCGCGTACCCGATCCTCACGGCCTGGCTCCAGCGCGGCGTCTACGACGACCTGCTCAGCGGCCTCGGCGACGGGATCGTGTCGGGGCTCGGCTACGGGCTGGGACGCGACGGCGACTCGTCCGTGATCCGTCGTTCGTACAGCGCCCTGATGCTCGCCGAGATCGTCGGACGCGACAACGACGTCAACCTCGTGCAGGCCGCGTCGGTGCTGGCGTGGGGCGACGCCGCCACGAGCTGGTACGTCCGCGAGTTCGACCACCGGGGCTGGATCCCGGAGATCGGCTGGGCGCACGCGATCGCCCACGGTGCCGACCTGCTGGCGGCGCTCGCGCGATCTCGACACTTCGGGGCGTTGGAGCTCACGGTGCTGCTCGACGTCGTGGCCGACCGCGTCCTGGCGCCCACGGCCTACGCCTGGCGACACGGCGAGGACGACCGGCTCGCGTTCGCGGTCATGACGCTCCTGCACCGCAACGCCCTCGACACCTCGCTCGTCGAGCCGTGGCTGGCCCGGCTCGGCGCCGGTCTGCAGCCACCGCGCACGCGAGGTCATCTCGACGCGGAGTGGCCCACGACCGAGGCCCGCAACACCTCGGCGTTCCTCCGGGCCCTGCACCTGCAGCTCGCGCTCGGCGTCCAGGGCCGCTCCGACCTGCGCGGCGACGCCGACCTCTTCGCCGAGCAGCCTGCCGACCGCGCCGACCTGCTGCTCGCGGTGCTCGACCAGATCCGGGCGGAGAGCCCGTGGCTGTACCGCCCCACCTCCCGCACGCCGGTTCCGACGACGCGATCCACCACCTTGTAACCTCCGTCACATGACTGACGAGCCGGTACATGGTGGAGTGATCGCGACCGAGGTCGCCCGGGCGCACGGCGTCGAGGCGATGTTCACGCTCTCGGGCGCGCACGTGTTCCCGATGTACGACGGGGCCGTGAAGGCCGATCCGCCGATGCCCATCATCGACGTCCGCCACGAGCCGTCCGCGGTGTTCGCCGCCGAGGCCATCGGCAAGCTCACCCGCAAGCCCGGCCTCGCGGTGCTGACCGCCGGCCCGGGCGTCACCAACGGCGTCAGCCCGATCGCGCAGGCGCAGTTCGCGGGCTCCCCCCTCGTCGTGATCGGCGGCCGCGCACCCGACAACCGGTGGGGCCAGGGCAGCCTGCAGGAGCTCGACCACCCGCCGATCCTCGAGACCATCACGGCGCTCTCGACGACCGCCCGCACGACCGCCGACATCGGCCCCACGGTCGACGAGGCGTTCCGCGTCGCGGGCTCGTCACACCGCGGGCCGACGTTCCTCGACGTGCCGATGGACCAGTTCTTCGACACCGCCGCGCGCCACACCCCCGCCGGTGCGGTCGACCCGATCGAGCCCGACGCCGACGCGCTGGCGCAGGTCGCCGCTCTCCTCGCCGCCGCCCAGCGCCCCCTGCTGATCCTCGGCACCGACGTCTGGGCCGACGGCGCGGAGGACGCCGCGCTGCGACTCGTCACCGAGACCGGCATCCCCGTCATCGCCAACGGCATGGGTCGCGGCATCGTGCCCGGCGGTCACTCGCAGCTCGTCACGAAGGCGCGTTCTGCGGCGCTCAACGGCGCCGACCTCGTGATCGTCGTGGGCACCCCGCTCGACTTCCGTCTGGGCTATGGCGTGTTCGGCGGCAAGGAGGACACCACGCCGGCCCGGGTCGTCCACCTGGCCGACTCCCCCGCCCAGGTCTCGACGCACGCCGAGCTCGCGGCGAGCGCCTCGGGCGACCTCACGCGGGTGCTCGACGGCGTGCTCACGGGGCTGCAGTCCGCGAGCGGCGCCAAGCCTGACTGGTCGGCCTGGCTCGCCGACCTGCAGGACCAGGTCAAGGCCGGGGTCGAGCGCGACAACGCCCTGCTGACCGCCACGGCCGATCCGATCCACCCGGCCCGGATCTACGGCGAGCTGCTGCCGCGCCTGGCCGACGACGCCGTCGTGATCGGCGACGGCGGCGACTTCGTGTCGTTCGCCGGCAAGTTCGTCGAGCCGAGCCGCCCGGGCGGATGGTTGGACCCGGGTCCGTACGGCTGCCTCGGCGCCGGCCTCGGGGCGGCCATCGCCGCGCGCATCGCCCGTCCGTCGAGCCAGGTCGTGCTGCTGTTCGGCGACGGCGCTGCCGGCATGTCACTGATCGACGTCGACACGCTCGTGCGCCACAACCTCCCGGTCGTCATGATCGTCGGCAACAACAGCGCCTGGGGCCTGGAGAAGGGGCCGATGCAGATGCTCTACGGCTACGACGTCGCCGCCGACCTGGCACCGGGCACCCGGTACGACCAGGTCGTCACGGCGCTCGGCGGGGGCGGCGAGCTCGTGACCGACCCGAACGAGATCGGCCCAGCGATCGACCGTGCCTTCGCGTCCGGTATCCCCTACCTGGTCAACGTGCTGACCGACGTCGACGCGGCCTACCCGCGGGCCACGTTCGGCATCTAGTCAGGGCGGCGAGGTGCAACGAAGTCGCTCCTCGCCACCAACAAACTCTCTCCTGACCACCAACAAACTCTCTCGCGAGCGGAACGTCAGCGGCGGGTGGTGCGGACGGCGGTCGTGCGCTCCTTGCGCCAGTAGCCGGCGATGTCGCACGTGCCGCGGGCGAAGCCGTGCGCCCGGGCCCAGCGGCGGATCGTCTTGAGCACCCCGGCCTCCCCGGCGGCCCACAGAAACACCTGACGGTCAGCCGGGAGGTCCAGGCCGTCGAGGTGACGTGCGAGGACGTCGTCGCGCGCCGCGGCGACGTCCGGGTCGTCGAGGTGGAACCAGGTCACCGCGACACCCGCGCGTTCGACCAACGGCTGCTCCTCCGCGGCGTCCGGCACCAGGACCGCGACGTCGGCGTCGACGTGCGCGGGCAGCTCCTCCAGCCACCGGGCGGCAGCCGGCAACGCGGTGTGGTCGGCCAGGAGCACGTGCAGGTCGAGCTCGGGCGCGACGGGATCGGTGGGCCGCGGACCGGTGACCCAGAGCGTGTCGCCCGGCTCGGCCCGCTGCGCCCAGTCGGACGCCAGGCCGCCCGGGTGCACCACGAAGTCGATCCAGACCTCCTGCGCCGACTCGTCGAAGCGACGGATCGTGTACTCACGAAAGGGCGGGAACGGTCGGGGCCACTCGAGGGTCTCGCCGTCGGCGGCGAGCACCGGAGGGCGCGTGGTGCCGTCGGGATCGGGGAACACGAGCTTGACGTGCTCGTCAGGCGTCAGGCTGACGAATCCTGCGAGCTCGGGGCCCCCGAGCACGACCCGCACCATGCGGGGCGTCACGTGCTCGCGACGCAGCACCGTGAGACGGCGGACGAGCGGGGCGGGCACGCCGCCATTGTGCCCCCGGCGACCCGTCACGCGTCCAGGTGAGGGTAGCCTCATCTGGTGCGTCGCGGAGGGGGAACAGAGCCGTCCCTGCGGACGACCCGTCAGATCCTGCTGGGACCCGTGACCCGCAACCGTCGCCTCGTCGCGACCGGCACACCGCTCATCATGGTCTGGCAGCTGTGCGAGGCCCTCGTGCCCGTCATGATCGGCGTCACGATCGACGTCGGCATCGAGACCGGGCGGCTCGGGCCCTTCGCGCTGGCGTGCGCGGGCATCGTCGGGGTCTTCCTGTGCCTGAGCTACGGCTACCGCTTCGGTGCCCTGTTCCTCAGACGCGCCGAGCAGGACGAGTCGCACCGTCTGCGGGTCGAGGTCGCCGAGAAGGCGGTCCAGCCCGTCGACGACTCCCGCATGGCCGGCGAGTGGCTCTCGCTCGCGACAGCCGACGCCGACAAGGTCTCGGAGCTCGTCTACCAGGTCGCCTTCACCGCCGCATCGGTCACGACGGTCCTGGTGACCGCGGTCTACCTCGCCCGCACCGACGTCACGCTCGCGCTCGTCGTCCTGTTCGGCCTGCCGGTCACCGTCGCGATCACCCAGCTCGTGTCGCCCGCCATTGCCCGCCGCACCGACCGCGAACAGGCGGCGATCGCCCGGGTCGCGGGGATCGCCGGCGACCTGATCGCGGGGCTGCGTCCGCTCAAGGGCATCGGCGCGGAGACCGCCGCCAGCAGGCGCTACCGCGAGGCGAGCCGAGCCGCGCGCCACTCCAGCATCGTCACGGCGCGGTCCTGGGGCTACATGTCGGGGCTGACCACGCTCGTCTCAGGCCTGTTCCTCGCTCTCGTGGCCCTGCTGGCCGGGACCCGAGCGATCAACGGTGAGCTCTCGCTCGGCGAGCTCGTCGCGATCGTGGGCCTGACCCAGTTCCTGGCCGAGCCCATCAAGCTCCTCGGCGATCTGTCGGCGCAGTTCGCGGCCAGCCGGGCCTCGGCCCAGCGCCTCCATGGGGCATTCACCGCGGCGTCCCACGTGCTCGACGGTCCGGAGCGCCTGCCCGACGCAGCACCCCGCGAGGTGCGCCTCGAGGCGGTGACGGCCGGGCCGCTCTCGGACATCGACCTGACCTGCTCGCCTGGAACCCTCGTCGCCGTCACAACCGACGGACCCGCGAGCGCCGACACGATCGTGGCGCTGCTCGACGGCACCGCCCGGCCCGACCGCGGCACCGTCCGGCTCGGCGGGATTGATCTCCAGGACCTGGCTCGTGCCGACCGCAGGGAGGCACTGCTCGTCGTGCCGCACGCCGCGACGCCCCCCGAGGGCACCGTGCGGACCGCGATCGACCCCGACGGACGCCTCGACGAGGCCGCCCTCGACGCCGTGCTGACGGCCTCGGCCGCCCACGACGTCGTGGAGGCGCACCCCGACGGACTCGACCACGCCGTGCGCATCGGCGGCAGCAGCCTCTCGGGCGGGCAACGGCAGCGTCTGACGCTCGCGCGATCACTCGCCGCAGACGCCCCGGTGCTCGTGCTGCGCGACCCGACGACCGCGATCGACGCCGTGACCGAGCACCAGATCGCGACGGGACTGCGCACGCGGCGCGACACCGGCCGGGCCACGCTCGTCGTGACCTCCTCCCCCACCCTCCTGGCAGCCGCCGACACCGTCGTGTGGATCCGTGAGGGCCGGGTCGTGGCCACCGGCACCCACCACGACCTGCAGGACGATCCCGCCTACCGTGAGGACGTGCTGCGATGACCCGCGAGCTGCTGCCCGTCGCGTCGGGCCGCGACACGACCCGGATGCTGGCGCGACTCTTCCGCCGCCGGCCCCTCGCGGTCGCGATGGCCGTCCTGGGCTTCCTCCTCACCGGCGCCACCGGCATCGTCGCCCCTCGGGCCCTGGGTGAGGTCGTGGACCTCGTCGACGAGGGCGGCCAGACGTCCGACCTGATGGTCCCGGTCCTCGCGATCGTCGCCGCCGGCGTGATCGGCGCGCTGGCCGCCGCCGTGGCCGTCTCCGCGCTCGCGCAGGCCACGATCCCGGTGCTGGCCGAGCTGCGCGAGACCGTGCTCGACCGCGCCCTGCACCTCGACGCCGGACGACTCGAGGAGGCTGGCTCGGGCGACGTCATGGCCCGGGTCGGCGATGACGTCCGGACCGTGACCGACTCGCTCGACGAGGCCGTGCCCCTGGTGCTGACGTCGCTCATGGCGATCGCCTTCACGGCAGGTGGTCTCTTCGCGCTCGACTGGCGACTCGGGCTCGCGGGCGTCCTTGCCGTGCCGGGCTACGTCACGTCCCTGCGCTGGTACCTGCCGCGCTCCGGACCCATCTACCGCGCCGAGCGCATCGCGCCGGGCGAGCGCGCCGAGGCGCTCATGGCGACGCTGGAGCACGCGCCGACGATCCGGGCGTTCCGGCGCGAGCAGCAGGCCGTGGGCGAGGTCGAGCGGACGTCGGAGGCGGCGAGGGGGTTCGCCGTCGAGACGTTCCGGATGCTCGCGCGTTACGGCGCGCGCACCAACCGCGCCGAGTGCATCGGGGTGCTCATCATCCTGACCGCGGGCTTCCTGCTGGTGAGTGGCGACGTCGTCACGGTGGGCGCCGCGACGGCCGCTGCGCTCTACTTCCACCGGCTCTTCAACCCCATCGGCGGCGTCCTGATGGTGTTCGACGACGTGCAGTCGTCCGGCGCCTCGCTGACCCGGCTCGCGGGGGTCGCGCTGCTGCCCGCGCACGACGACCGTTCGGAGGCACTGCCCGGCCCGGCCCGCCTCGAGCTCCGCGACGTCGGTCACGAGTGGGAGCCGGGGACCCCGGTGCTGCACGGCGTCGACCTCGTGGTCGAGGCGGGTGAGCGCGTCGCGATCGTGGGCGCGAGCGGGGCCGGCAAGACCACGGTCGCGTCGATCGCGTCGGGCATCACGACTCCGACGTCGGGCCGCACCCTGCTTGCGGGTCGCCCCGTCGACGAGCTCGGGACGGCGACGATGCGGCGGCACGTCGCCGTCGTGAGCCAGGAGGTGCACGTGCTGACCGGTTCGCTGCGCGACAACCTGTCGCTCGCAGCCCCGGAGGCGAGCGACGAGGAGCTGACCCAGGCCCTGGCGGTCGTGTCGGCTGCGCCGTGGGTCGCCGCGCTGCCGGAGGGGCTCGACACCCCCGTGGGCAGCTTCGGCCACCACCTGACAAGTGCCCAGGCGCAACAGCTCGCCCTGGCCCGGGTCGTGCTGCGCGATCCCGCCGTCGTCGTGCTCGACGAGGCGACCGCGGAGGCCGGCTCGGCTGGTGCCCGCGAGCTCGAGGAGGCCGCCGCGGCCGTGGTCCGGGGTCGCACGGCCGTCGTCGTGGCGCACCGGCTCACGCAGGCGCAGCACGCCGACCGGGTCGTCGTGATGGACCACGGTCGCATCGTCGAGCAGGGCACGCACGACGAGCTCGTCGCTGCCGGCGGACGCTATGCAACCCTCTGGAACGCCTGGTCCGGCGCGTAGGCTCGTGGCGTGATCACGTGGGCCGTCCGGATCGGTTCCGGCGTCGCCATCGGGCTCATGCTGTTCAACGGCCTGACCTCCGGCGAAGGTCGCGCGATTGGCGCGGTCCTGCTCGCGGTCGCCGTCTACGAGGGCGTCATCCACCTGCCACCGGGTGGAGGCGGCTCCGGCCCCTTCCGGCCGGCCTGAGCGGTACCTCCTGCGTGTCGTCACGCTCAAACCGTCCAGCAGGTGGCCTACGCTCCGTAACCATGGCCACCCTGACGCGCACCGTGACCGCCGACGACACCGCGCTCGCCGTCGGCAGCGGCGACCTCGAGGTGCTCGGCACCCCCGTCGTGGTCGCGTGGTGCGAAGCCGCGACCGTGGAAGAGCTGGAGCTGGACGCCCCCCTGACGAGCGTCGGCACGCACGTCGACGTGCGTCACCTCGCCGCGTCGGCCGTGGGCACGACGATCGAGGTGCGCGCCGAGATCACCGAGCGTGACGACCGCACGGTCACGTTCGCGGTCGAGGCGCGCGACGGCGAGACGGTCGTCGCCCGCGGCACCGTCGTGCGGGCCGTCGTGGACCGGGAGCGATTCCTCGCGCGTCTCTGACGTGTGCGACCATGGGGGGTCAATTCTTCGAGGAGGATCCCATGGGCAAGACCGGACGCAAGCGCCGCGCACGCCGCAAGAAGGGCGCGAACCACGGCAAGCGCCCCAACGCGTGACTTCTGCGTGAGACACGAAACCCCCGCCGCGGCGGGGGTTTCGTCATGTCAGGGACAGCCTCAGTCGATGATGCGGGTCTCGGTGATCGTGGTGCGGGTGACCCGCGAGCCGTCGATCTCGACCTGCACCGCGCGGATCGACTGCAGCACCTTCTGGCGCAGCGGCTCCGGCGCCGCCTCCTGGCAGGAACGCGACACGAGGCTGCGCACGACCTGCTCGAGGTCGTACTCGGTCAGGCAGTCGCTGCAGCTGTCGAGGTGCGACTGCACCTCCTCGCACGTGGCCTCGTCGATCTCGCGGTCGATGAACAGGTACAGGTTCTGCAGGGCGTCGCCGCAGTCGGGACCGTCGCAGCTCATGACGTGACCTCCTTGGCGGACCCGGTCGCCGCGCCCGCCATGCCGCGATCGCGGGCGTAGTCGGCGAGCAGCTCGCGGAGCTGGCGCCGCCCGCGGTGCAGCCGCGACATCACGGTGCCGATGGGCGTGTCCATGATCTCCGCGATCTCCTTGTACGGGAAACCCTCGACGTCGGCGAGGTACACCGCGTAGCGGAAGTCCTCGGGCAGCGCCTGCAGGGCATCCTTGACGTCGGAGTCGGGCAGGTGCTCCAGCGCGACCATCTCGGCCGACTTGAGGCCTGCCGACGTGTGCGCGGCGGCAGCGGCGATCTGCCAGTCCTCGATGTCCTCGCTGACCTGCTGCGGCTGGCGCTGCTTCTTGCGGTACGAGTTGATGTAGGTGTTCGTGAGGATCCGGTACAACCACGCCTTCAGGTTGGTGCCGGGCCGGAACTGGTGGAACGACGAGAACGCCTTGGCGAACGTCTCCTGCACGAGGTCCTCGGCATCGGCCGGGTTGCGGGTCATCCGCAGGCCGGCCGAGTACAGCTGGTCGAGGTAGGGCAGGGCGTCGGCCTCGAAGCGCGCTTGGCGCTGCTCCGGGCTCTCGTCGGCACTGGCCGTGTCGGCCGTGCGGTCGATGTCATCCATTGGGGTCGAGCGTACCGGCCGAGCCGTGGGTGGTGCGTCGCAGACGAGCATGGGTCCTCCTTCACGATCGTCAACGACGACCACCGAGGACCTATTCCGCGGGCAGCGGCCGGAGCAGCTCCGGCCCGTTGTTGCGCACGTTGTTGACCGCGGTCGAGACCGGCCAGGCCTGGAGTCGGCCCGGCGTGGCCGGCTGGAGCAGGGCGAACAGCTCGTCCTTCGGGTGCGGCGCCGGGTCGAGCCAGGCATCGAGGTGCTCCGGCGCCACGAGCCAGGGGGCGCGGTCGTGCAGCCTCCCGTCGTCGCCCTCGGCCGCGGTCGTGAGGATCGTGAACGTCACGAGCCACTCCGCATCGTCGCCCGCGTCCTTGGGCTTCCAGAACTCGTAGAGGCCGGCGACGCCCAGGCCGTCGCCGCCGCCGTCGGGCGTGTGCCCCGTGATGAAGAACGGCTGCTTGGGGGGCTTGCCGCCGCCCGTGTCGGGTCCTTGGTACCACTCGTAGAACCCGTCGAGCGGGACGACGGCACGCCGCTTGGCGAACGCGCGCTTGAACGACGGCTTCTCGTCGACGGTCTCGGACCTGGCGTTGATCATGCGGTTGCCGATCGAGGCGTCCTTGGCCCAGCTCGGCACGAGCCCCCACTTCGCGGTGAGCAGCTCGCGCGTGGTCGCGGCCGAGTCGTCGGCGGCCCGCGCGATCACGAGGGGCGCCTGCTTGGTGGGCGCCATGTTGAAGTCCGCACTGATGGCGTCCTGCTCGACCGCAAGGGTCGCGGCGAAGTCATCCGTCAGCTTCTGGGCTGTTCGCGTCGTGGCGTAGCGGCCGCACATGCTCCCAGCGTGGCAGACCAATCCCGTCGGGACTACT
>JAHEXN010000044.1 GCA_023252095.1 Actinomycetes bacterium
CCCAGCGGACGCCAGGAGAGGCCCTCGACCCGGATCTCACCCCTCATCGGGGCGCCGGCCTCAGACCTCGTGCCGCGCGAGCAGGTCCTGGCCGGGGCCGAACGGGTCCAGCACCCCGGCCCGCGCGAGCGCCTGCGTCAGCAGCCAGCCACCGGCGCCCGCGACGACGGCACCCGACAGTGCGAAGAAGCCCAGGTGCGCCAGACGGTCGCCCGTGTCGAAGACCCCGTCGTAGTAGGCGAACCACTCGTAGACCGAGCCAAACGCCCCCGCCGCGGCACCCATCAGCACCGCCACGGGCAGTCCGAATCGCCGGTACAGCAGGATCGCGACGATCAGCTCGGCACCGAGACCCTGCCAGAAGCCGGACGCCAGGACTCCCATGCCCCACTCGGTGCCGCCGGGGACGAGTCCCGACACGGCTGCGGCCGCGACCTCCGTCGCGAGCGCAGCGCCGGGACGACGGATGATCAGGCCGCCCATGACGCCGGCCAGCAGCCAGGGGCCGCCGAGCAGGCCGACGCTGGGCGGATAGGAGAAGACCGCGATGCCGCTGATGCCGGCGTACGCCTTCCCCCAGGCCCAGAACGTGACGCCGATCGCGACCGCGAGGGTCGCGATCGTCACGAGGTCGATCGTGCGATACCTCACGAGCCGCGAGATCGCGGTGTCGTGGGTGACGGGTGCAGCACTCATCAAGGACTCCCTTCGCCGGTGCTAACCGGGGCAGGTTCGGAGGGTCTGCGGCTGTGCCAGATGCCTGGCCCGCACTCTCAGCGCCCCTGCCCGAAGGCCCGGCGCTCCCCTGTCTGGTGCTGCCACCCTACCCACGCGACGGCCCGCGACGATCAGGTGTCGGACCGGTCTCAGTCGGTGGGTGCACGCAGCACGTAGTAGGTGCACGACGTGACGCCGTCCGGCACCTCGGCGGACACGGTGAAGTCGACCGCCTCGCCCCCCGCGACGTTGGCCAGCTCCGCGACGCCCCGCTGCACGACGTCCGCGTCGTCGTCGATCCAACTGACCGCCACGACGTAGGTCACCGCGTCGTCGCTGGAGTTCTCGACCGTGCCCCGGACCACGTGGGGTCCGGGGGTCGTGGCGCAGTCGTCGAACGTCGCGTCGGCCACGGCCCCGACGGCGCCGTCGAGCTCCGGGATGGGCGGGAGGTGGGGCGCGTCGCCGCCCGGGTCGACGTGCACGTCCTGGTGCGACGACTCCGGCTTCTCGTGCGAGCACCCGGCCTGTGTGGCGGCTGAGGCCACGACGACGGCGACGACCGCGACGGTGTGACGGATCACGCGGCACCTCTCGGTCGACGGGCTCGTGCGGGACGATCGTCCAGGGACCACTTCACGGTAGCGAGGCGCCCCAGCGGGCCCGCCCTGACGACGCCTCCGGCTCCGACCCCGGGCTCACTTCGACCCGTGGGGAAGAATGGCGGTCATGAGCGTGCGCACCCCCGATCCCAATCCCGGCTGGCTCTCGGACATCGCCCTCGACGAGACACGGTCTCGGGTGCCGATCCTCTACGTCGAGGCCATCCCGGTCCGGGTCGACGCCCTGGGCCAGGTCGAGCACGTCGGGCTGCTGCTCGGTGGCTCCGTCACGACCGGCGCGATGTCGCGCACGATCGTCTCGGGGCGCGTGATGCACGGCGAGTCGGTCCGTGACGCGTTGCTGCGCAACCTCGAGAAGGACCTCGGCCCCACCGCCTTCCCGCAGCTGCCCACCAGCACCGCGCCGTTCACGGTCGCGGAGTACTTCCCCCTGCCGGGCGTCACCCCGCTGCACGACCCGCGCCAGCACGCCGTGTCGCTCGTCTACGTCGTGCCCGTCACGGGCGAGTGCAATCCGCGCCAGGACGCCCTCGAGCTCTCGTGGCTCACCCCCACGGAGGTCCTGACCCCCGGCATCCTGGAGGAGCTCGAGGGGGGACGCGGCGCTCTCGTGAAGCAGGCGCTCGCGCACCTCGGCGCCCTGCAGTGACGGACGGACCGGCCACGAACCTCGTCATCCGCCCGGCCGTCCGCTCCGACCTCGATGCCGTCCTGCGGCTCATGCAGCAGGACGGCATCGGGCCCACGACTCCCCGTTCTGCGACGCCGAGCGCCCGGCAGCTCGAGGCCTTCGCCGAGATCGCGGACGACCCGCGCGAGGACCTGCTGGTCGGCGAGCTCGACGGCACGGTCGTCGCGACGGCGCACGTCACGTGGCTGCGCATGCTGTCGGCCGACGGTGGCCTGTACTGCCAGGTCGAGAACGTGCGCACCGACGAGGTCCACCGCGGACGCGGGCTGGGCGGCGACCTCATGGCCTGGATCGAGTCGGCCGCTCGCGAGCGTGGCGCGGCGCGCATCCAGCTGACGTCGAACCGGAGCCGACTCGACGCGCACCGCTTCTACGAGCGACTCGGCTACGAGCCCAGCCACCTCGGGATGAAGAAGTACCTCACCTGACCCCGGACCCGGGCGACGGTCACCACAGGCGGAGACTGACCGGGTGAAGCGTGCCCCGAGTCCCTGGTTCATGCTCGTCGTCGGCATGGCTGCCCAGGTCGCCGGCACGATCGCCGCGAACTCGCCGCTGTTCCTGATCCCGTACCTGTACCTCGAGCAGGGACTCACGCTCACGCAGGCCGGACTCGTCGCGGCGACCGCCGCGGTCGGCACGACCCTGTCGCTCGTCGCCTGGGGTGCACTCGTCGACCGACTCGGCGAGCGGGTGGCGATGTCCCTCGGCCTGGGCGGGGTCACGGCGGGAGCCCTTGCCGCCGGGCTCGTCGACGGCTACGTGCCCCTCGGCGTGTGCTTCTTCGTGATCGGCCTGTTCGCCGGCTCGACGAACTCGGCCAGCGGGCGACTCGTCGTCGGTTGGTTCCCGGCCCACCGGCGCGGCACCGCGATGGGCATCCGCCAGACGGGCCTGCCCCTCGGCATCGGCGCCACCGCACTGCTCGTGCCGCCGCTCGCCACCGCCGCGGGCATCGGCACGACGATGCTCGTCGTCGCCGCGATCTGTGCCGCCGCGACCGTCGGCTGCCTCGTGCTGGTCGTCGACCCGCCGCGTCCCGACCGGGTCGAGGCCGCCTCGACCGGGCAGCTCGACAACCCCTACCGACGCGACGCTCGGCTCGTGCGGATCCACCTGGCCTCGACCCTGCTCGTCGTGCCGCAGTTCACGGTGTGGGGCTTCATGCTGGTCTGGCTCATCGAGACGAAGGACCTCAGCGCGGCGGCAGCCGGCGGCCTGGTCGCAGGGTCCCAGCTCGTGGGCGCGGCGGCCCGCATCGGCGTGGGCTGGTGGTCCGACCACGTCGGCAGCCGCCTGCGTCCCATGCGCCAGGTCGCGGTCGCCGCGGCCCTCGTGATGCTGCTGCTCGGGGTCGTGGAGTCGACGTGGGTCGCGATCGTCGTGATCGTCGTCGCGACGGGCGTGACCGTCGCCGACAACGGCCTGGCGTTCACTGCCGTGGCCGAGATCGGCGGGCCGTACTGGGCCGGCAAGGCGATGGGATGGCAGAACACGGGCCAGTACCTCGTGAGCGCGGCCGTGCCGCCGGTCATCGGTGCGCTCGTGACGCACCAGGGCTACGCCGCGGCCTTCATCGTCGTCGCCGTGCTGCCGGTCCTCGCGATCCCGTTGATCCCGCGCGACCCGGCCGTCGCCGCATCGTCCTGACGAGAACGTGCAAGAAATCGGGAGCTCGCGACTCCCACCCTCGACGAACGACGAGGAGCGGAGATGCGCGATGTCGACCACGGTGGGCCGTCCGGCCCTAGGATCCGGCCATGACCGCGGTCACCGGACCCTCGGACCCCGAGCTGGTCGCTGGCGTCCTGGCCGGCGACCGCGAGGCGTTCGCGGCGGTCTACGACCGGTACGGCGACCGTCTCTACGACTACGCGCACTCGATGCTGCGTCAGCGGGAGGAGGCCGAGGACGCGGTCGCGGACGGATTCGTGCTGGTGGCCGAACGACTGGTCCAGCTGCGCGACCCGGAACGGCTCCGGCCGTGGCTCTACGCGATCGTGCGCAGCGAGTGCCTCCGGCGGCTGCGGTCGCGCCAACGCGTGGCCTTCGGTGGCGACGAACGGCTCGTCGAGATGGCTGACACCAACCGCACTCCCGAGGAGGAGGCCGAGCTCACCGCGCTGCGCCAGCTCGTGTGGGACGCCGCGGCAGGACTGGCCGAGCGGGACCAGAGCATCCTCAACCTGCACCTGCGTCACGGGCTCGAGGGCGCCGAGCTGGGCGAGGCCATGGGCGTCACGACGTCGCAGGCCTACGTGCTCCTGAGCCGCCTGCGCGACCAGGTCGAGCGGTCGCTCGGCGCCCTGCTGATCGCCCGGCTCGGCCGTGACGACTGCGACGAGCTCGACACCCTCCTGGCCGACTGGGACGGGAGCTTCTCCCCGCTCATCCGCAAGCGCGTGGCCCGGCACGTCGACGGCTGCGACGTGTGCGGCGAGCGCCGCCGGATCGTCGTGAGCCCGTGGACCCTGCTCGCCGGCGTGCCGTTGCTCGTCGCTCCCGTGGCGCTGCGCGACCGCGTGACCGACACCCACCTGGTGGCCTCGTCCACGATGACCCGGACCGAGTCCGGTGGGGTCGTCACGGGTGGCGGCGTGCCGTCCAGCCCCGTGACAACCAGCCCCGTGACAACCAGCCCCGTGACGACCCGACGCGTGCTGATCGGCGCCGGACTGCTGGCCGCCCTGGCGATCATCGCGGCGCTCGTCTGGCCCAGTGGTGCCGACGAGAACGGGGACGCACCGGCGACGAAGCCCGATGCCACTCCGAGCACCTCCGCGACGGCGGCTCCCGCCCCGACCTCCGCACCGGCCACGACGGTCGTCACGGCCGGCAGCCTGACCCTGTCGACCACGAAGCTCGACCTCGGACCATCCGCGTCCACCGGGACATTCCGGCTGACCAATGTCGGTGGCACCGACGTCACAGCCGCTCTCACGGCGTCGACCCCGTGGGCCTCGGTCCCCGGGTCGGTCACGGTCCCGGCCGGAGGCGCCCGCGACGTCACGGTGCGGGTCGATCGCGGCGCCGTCGCCGAGGGAGCCTCCACCGCCGACGTCACCGTGCGCTGGCCCGACGGCTCGGGCCGCGTCCGGGTCACGCTGAGCCAGGACCGTCCGCCGGTCGTGGGCGCACCCACCGCCTCGCCGGGCGCCTGCAACACCCCGGTGCCCGTCAGCGTCGGGGTCACCGACACCGACGTCACGAGTGTTCGGCTCGACTGGCAGGGCCCGTCGGGTCCCGGATCCTCGACGCTCAGCGGCAGCGGCTCGACGTGGTCGGGCGCGATGGGACCGTTCCCGATCGGCGGCACCGTCACGTTCCGCGCCACGGCCGTCGACGCCAGCGGCAGCACCACGACGGGACCGGCGTCGACGCTCGACGTCCTGCCCTGCCCCGGGTAGACGCGCAGGAACTGCAAGAGATCGGCGCCCCGCGGCTCCCACCGGTGTCCACCCACCACCGGAGGTTCTGCCATGTCCCGCTCCACCCCCTCGTTCCGCCGCCACGTCGCGCTCGCCCTGGCCCTGGCGGCACTCGCGATCCACGTGCCTGACGACGCATCCACGCCGACACCGCCCACAGCTCCCTCGGCGAGCACCACCTTCGCCTCAGCCTCCATGGGGTCGGCCGCGGCCCGGCCCGCGCCGGCACCCGTCGGTGATCCGCTCGCGGTCCACATCGCCGCGATCGACGTCGCCGTGCCACTCGGTGCCGTGGCCCTCAAGCCCGACGGAGCGATGCAGACCCCGGGCACGGGTGAGGCCGCCTGGTACTCCCCTGGCCCCCGGCCCGGTGAGCCCGGCGGCGCCGTGCTGGTCGCCCACGTGGCAGGCCGCAACGGACCTGACGTCTTCTGGCGGCTCGGTGAGCTGCGACCGGGCGACGTCGTCACGGTCGACCACACCGCCGGCACGTCGACGTTCGTCGTCGACCGCGTGACCCAGACCGCGAAGGAGGCGCTGCCGGTCGACGACATCTGGGTCGACACCAGCCAGCCACTGCTGCGGCTCATCACGTGCGGCGGGACCGTCGATCCCTCGACCGGCCGGTACCGCGACAACACGGTCGTCTACGCCCACCTCGTCTGAGCCGTCGAGCCGTCCCGGGCGCCCGAAAAAAGATCCCGAAAAAGTTCTCGCAAGAAATGCAAGAGATCCCCCGGCCACGGCTCCTACCTCTGACAGACACACCCACCCCCTGCAAGGAGCACCACCATGAACCGCATCGCCCGCACCCTCGTCACCTCCGCCCCGCTCGTCGCGGCCCTCGCGATCGGCGGCCTGACCCTCGGCGCCGGCGCCGCCTCGGCCGACCCCGTGCCGTTCGGCCCGACGACGCTCGGTCAGCCGGAGCCCGGCCCGGTCCAGCCCGGCCCCGTCGTGATCGGCATTCCCGAGCCCGGACCGGTCGAGCCCAACGTGCCGAACGGTCCCGACACGATCACGAACCCCGAGCCCGGCCCGGCCGACCCGAACGTGCCGGACGCCCCCGACGAGATCACCAACCCGGCGCCCTGCCCGACGCACGGCGGCTGCGGCTCCGACCCGCTCGACGGCCCGGACGACCTGAGCGCCGGCGATCCCGGGACGGTCGATCCCGGCGCCGACTCCTCGACCGACGCGACCCAGGACCGGTCCTCCGTCCCGACCCCGACCCGGGTCGACGCCGGCACCGCGCCGGTCGACGGCGGCAACAGCCTGGAGTGGCTGCTGCTCGGCGGAAGCCTGATCGGTCTCTCCGGCGCGGCGTACGGCGCCCGCCGGCTGATTGGCCGCACCGCCTGACCGACGTCCCCGGCGCCCCGTCACCCTCGTGGTGACGGGGCGCCGACGTGTCCCGCCTCACCGATGGCGGCGAGGCCGTGATCACGTGACCTGCGGGTATGGCATGCCTTACTGCGCGGACTTGCTACTCGCAAGTTAATGTCAGCCCAACTGTCACCATGGAGATTGGGGCCCTGATGCAGCTCGTCGCCATCATCGTGTCGCTCGGACTGACGGCCGTCGCCGTCCCGATGGTCACGCTCACGGTCCTGAAGATGCTCCGGGTGCTCCGGGCCGGCCAGCCGGCGATCGGTCGCACCGACCGCCCAGCCCAGCGCGCCGTCGTCGTCGTCAAGGAGACGCTCGGTCACACGCGCATGCTGCAGTGGACGTGGGTCGGCATCCTGCACTGGTTCGCGTTCGCCGCGTTCATGATCTTGTCGACCGCGGTCGCTCAGGCCTACTTCCAGCTGTTCGACCCGGAGTTCGTCTGGCCGCTGATCGGCGAGTGGTTCGTCTACGAGTGGATCGCCGAGACCCTCGGCCTGCTGGGCGCCCTCGCGATCATCCCGCTGTTCGTCTACCGCCTGCGCAACTTGCCGTCGAAGAAGGGCCGCGACAGCCGCTTCTTCGGCTCCACGATGTGGCAGGCGTTCTTCGTCGAGGCGATGGTGCTGTTCGAGAGCGCCGCGATCCTCTTCATCCGTGGCGCCGAGTACAACCTCCTGCAGGCGCACGGTGGTGAGCACGCCGACCACGCGTCGGGCCTCCATTTCCCGATCTCGCAGTTCTTCGGCAACCTCTACCCGACCGGCCCGGACTCGATCGGCACGCTCGAGAACATCATCTTCATCATCGCGATGTTCAAGATCTCGACCGCGATGATCTGGCTCATCGTCATCGCCCGCAACATCACGATGGGCGTGGCTTGGCACCGCTTCACGGCCTGGTTCAACATCTTCTTCAAGCGTGAGTCCGACGGCAGCACGGCCCTCGGTGGCCTCGTGCCGCTCTACGTCAACGGCGAGCCGCTCGACCTGGAGAAGATGGAGGACCTCGACGAGGAGGACTTCAACAAGCTCGGCGTCGGCAAGGTCGAGGACTTCAGCTGGAAGGGCCTGCTCGACTTCACGACGTGCACCGAGTGCGGTCGCTGCCAGAGCCAGTGCCCCGCCTGGAACACCGAGAAGCCGCTCTCGCCCAAGCTGCTCATGATGGGCCTGCGCGAGCACGCCTACGCCAAGATCCCGCTGCTCGACATCCCCGAGGACCAGCGCACCGAGGCCCAGGTCGCCGAGCTCGAGCGTCCGCTGATCGGTGACGCCGACGTGTACGGCGTGATCGACCCCGACGTCCTGTGGTCGTGCACCAACTGCGGCGCCTGCGTGCAGCAGTGCCCCGTCGACATCGAGCACGTCGACCACATCGACAACATGCGCCGCTACCAGGTGCTCGTCGAGTCGAACTTCCCGGCCGAGCTGAACAACATCTTCAAGGGCCTGGAGCGCAAGGGCAATCCCTGGAACATGAACCCGCGAGACCGCATGAAGTGGGCCGAGGGGCTCGACTTCGAGGTCAAGCAGGTCGGCGTGGAGGTCGAGGACCTCGACGAGGTCGAGTGGCTCTTCTGGGTCGGCTGCGCCGGCGCCTACGAGGACCGCGCCAAGAAGACCACGCAGGCGGTCGCCGAGCTGCTCAACATGGCGGGCGTCTCGTTTGCGGTGCTGGGCGACGGCGAGACCTGCACGGGTGACTCCGCGCGCCGCTCGGGCAACGAGATCGTGTTCCAGCAGCTCGCGATGCAGAACGTCGAGACCTTCAAGGAGATGAAGGTCAAGAAGGTCGTCTCGACCTGCGCGCACTGCTTCAACACGCTCAAGAACGAGTACGCCGAGTTCGGCGTCGAGCTCGAGGTCGTGCATCACACGCAGCTGCTCAACCGCCTCGTGCGCGAGAAGAAGCTGACTCCGGTCGCCGCGGCCGACGGCGCCGTGGGCACCAAGACCATCACGTACCACGACCCGTGCTTCCTGGGCCGTCACAACCAGGTCTACGAGGCGCCGCGTGAGCTGCTCGAGATCATCCCGGGTGCCACGTTCACCGAGATGCCGCGCAACAAGGAGCGCTCCTTCTGCTGCGGCGCCGGTGGTGCCCGCATGTGGATGGAGGAGACGATCGGCTCGCGCATCAACGTGAACCGCACCGTCGAGGCCGTCGCCACGGGCGCCGACCAGATCGCGACCGGCTGCCCGTTCTGCCGCGTCATGCTGTCCGACGGCCTGACCCTCAAGCAGTCCGAGGGCGAGGCCCGCGAGGAGGTCGAGATCATCGACGTCGCGCAGATGCTGCTCGCCGCCGTCAAGCGCGCTCCGGCACCCGAGGAGGAGGCCGAGGTCGTCGCCGAGGCCGAGGCGGCCACGGCCGCTGCCGCCACGGACACGGAGTCGAAGAGCACGGAGTCGAAGGACGCCGAGGCCGGCACCAAGGCTGCGGCCCAGGTCGTCGAGGAGAAGAAGCTCGACGAGCCCGACCCGGCCGAGCAGGAGACGTCCGACCAGGCTGCGGCGGCGCAGAACAACGTGCCGACCGACGCCGAGGGCGACGGGTCCGCCGACGAGTCGCCGCTCCCGGAGGAGCCGCGCAACGCCGACGCCCGCGACACGGCGGCCGACGACGAGGGTGGCGAGACGCTCGAGCAGTCCGAGGGCGAGCCCGGCGACCGCGCTGGTGACAGCGGTGTCGTCGAGGACGACTCCGACGCGGCCGAGGCCGCGAGCGCTGCCCCCACGGACGACGCTGACGCGAAGCCGGCCGACGACGTCGAGGAGCCGGAGGCCAAGCCCGAGCCGGGCGACACCACCGACCCCGACGCCGAGTCCGCCCCCTCGGCCGAGCCCGAGACGGAGTCCTCGCCCAGCGAGGACGAGCCGGCCCCCGCGGCCGACGAGCCCGTCGAGGAGGACGCCCGCGAGGAGGAGGCCGAGACCCTCGACACCAAGGCCGAGGCCGAGGTCGTCGATGCCGAGGCGAGCGAAAAGGAGAAGGCCGCCTGGGCCAACGTCGGCGCGGTCAACACCGACCTCCTGCCCGAGACGCCCGCCGCAAGCTCTGACTCGTCCGACGACGCTGACGCGAAGCCGGCCGACGACGTCGAGGAGCCGGAGGCCAAGCCCGAGCCGGGCGACACCACCGACCCCGACGCCGAGTCCGCCCCCTCGGCCGAGCCCGAGACGGAATCCTCGCCCAGCGAAGACACGCCAGCCCCCGCGGCCGACGAGCCCGTCGAGGAGGACGCCCGCGAGGAAGAGGCCGAGACCCTCACCGACCAGGCCGACGCCCCTGAGGCCGAGCCCGCCTCGATCTCGCCGGACGCTCCGGAGGGCATCGTGGCGGTCGAGGACGGCTCCGACCCCGAGGTCGAGTCCGACGACGTCGCCCCGCTGACCGACGCCAACCCGAGCGGCGCGGACCTCACGGCCGCGGCGACCGAGATGGCCGCCGACGACGCAGACGAGGACAAGAAGACCAACTGACGCCGGCCTTCAACCCAGCCGAGACGGCGATCGCCCCACCGGGCGGTCGCCGTCTCGCCATTTCGAACCCCGGTGGTTGAGGTGCGAACGCCCGCCCAGCTCAGCCCATCGAGGTTTCGAGGCTCGCGCGCCAGAGCGCACTCGCACCTCAACCACCGGCGGTGCCCCCGGTGGTTGAGGTGCGAACGCCCGCCAGGGCGTGAGCCTCGAAGCCACCCGCAGTGACCGACCACCTCAACCGGCGTGCCTACTCCGTCCAGGCGCCGAGCTTGTCAGGGTTGGCCTGGATCCAGACGTCACGCACCACGTGCTCGACGACGTTCAGCATGATGACGAACGGCGCGACGCCCGACTCCCGCAGCACGATGGCGGCACGCCCGTCGACGAGCTCGATGCTCGGTTCCACCACGCGTCCCTCGCGCGCGATCTTCTCCATGATGCCGAGGAGGAACCGGGCGACCCGGTCCGAGCCCCGCACCGGGCGGCGCGCCATCGAGGCCCGCCCGCCGCCGTCGGTCACCAGGGTCACGCTGGGATCGAGCATGGCCACGAGGTCGTCGAGACGACCCGAGCCGCAGGCCGCGAGGAACGCCTCCACGACGCGTTCGTGATCGACCGGCGACGTGTCGCGCACCTTCCTTTCGCGGATGTCGCGCCGCGCGTCGGAGGCGAGCTTGCGGGCCGCCTGGGGCGTGCGGCCGACGACGTCGGCGACCTCGACGAAGCTCAGTCCGAAGAGGTCGTGCAGCACGAAGGAGACTCGTTCGGCGGGGGTCAGCGAGTCGAGCACGACCATGAGCGCGCTCGTCACCTGGTCGTCGAGACTCACCCGCTCCGCCGGATCCGTCGCCGCGGCGGGCGACGCGAGGTCCGAGCCGGGGCGCGGCTCGGGGAGCCACTCCCCCGTGTACTGCTCGCGGCGGGCCCGCGCTGAACCGAGCACGTCGAGGCAGATGCGGCCCACGACCGTCGTGAACCACGCGTCCACGTTGCGCACGGCCTCCCGCTCGCCGGGCGCCAGGCGGAACCACCGGACGTACGCCTCCTGCACGGCGTCCTCGGCGTCGGCGGTTGTGCCGAGCAGGCGGAAGGCCGTCGCGAGCAGGCGCCCGCGGTCGGCGTCCTCGGCGTCAGGCACGTTGGACCGCCTGGCCCTGCAGCCACTCCGCGAAGGTCGTGGTGCCGTGCTCGGCCCCTGGGCCCGTGACGAGGGTTCCGTCGCGCATCGCCTTGCCCAGCTTGCCGGGCAGCGGCACCCCGAGCACGCGGCGCTTGTCACCGCGGACACGGGCCCACGCGCGCGAGAGGTCGGCCATCCACGCGGTCTCGGGTCCACCTAGGTCGGCGACGCGTCCCGAGGGTCCGGCCTCCGCGAGCTCCACGAGCCGTGCCGCGACGTCACGAGCCGCTACCGTCTCGCTGCGCATGCGGGGCACGAGCACGAGCGGGCCCACCGTCGTCGATCCGTGCACCTGCCCGGCGAACTCGTGGAACTGCGTGGCCCGCAGCACGGTCCACGGCACGGGGCCGGCCGTCACGAGCTCCTCCTGCAGGACCTTGCCCGCGTAGTAGCCGTGCGGTGCTCGGTCGATCCCGACGATCGAGAGCACCAGGTGATGGCCGATCCCCGCGGCGGCCTCGGCCTCCAACAGGCGTCGGGTGGTCTCGCCGAAGAACGTGCGCGACTCCTGCTCGTCGAGCGTGAAGGTCGAGGCGACGTCGACGACCGCCTCGACGCCGACAAGCGCCTCAGCCAGTCCGGCACCTGTGGTCAGGTCGATGCCCGTGCCACGGCTGAGCACCACGGCGTCGTGCCCGGCCTCACGGGCGAGCTCGACGACGTGGGTGCCCACGGCTCCGGTTCCTCCGGCGACGGCGATCCTCATGGGGTGATCCTCTCGGGAAGTGCGGGGCGTGTCTCCCGCTTCACCCCTTCGACGACGCAGCCGCCCGAAGTGTGAGCCGCTGCCGGTCAGGCGTCGCGGCGCCGCAACGTCCAGGCCGCCACGGCCACGACGATGACCACCTCGGCGAGGAAGACCGCGTACCCGGTCCACGGGTCGAGCAGGTTCGGGTTGAACGAGACCGCCGCGGCGACACCTCCACCGGTGTTGTTCGGCATGAGCTTGACGATCCAGTCGCCGACCGCGCCGGGCACCAGCAGGACCATCGGACCGACCACGAACAACGTGCCGAGCAGGATCGAGACGGCGGCGGCCGTGTGCCGCACGAGGAAGCCGACCGCAACAGCCAGCACCCCGAGGCCCGCGAGGTAGAGACCGCTGCCGTACATCGCGCGCAGGACGTCACCCTCGAGCGGCAGGCCGATGCCCTCGGCCTCGAAGAACGGGTTGGTGCCGAAGTAGCCCAGGAACGCCGTGGCCGTTCCGGCGACGAAGAGCAGCGTGGCGACCAGGATCGACTTGGCCAGCATGACCCGGCCCCGCGACGGCACTGCGGCGAACGAGCTGCGGATCATGCCTGACCCGTACTCCGACGTCACGACGAGCGCGCCGAGCACGACCGCAGCGGCGGGAGCCAGCATCATGCCCCACGTGATGAACGCGGCCGGCGCCTCGTCGGCCCCCGGGCTCGCGAGCCACTCGGCGTTCATGGCACCGAGGAGGATCGTGAGCCCTCCGCCCACGACCACGAGCGCGATCAGGGTCCACCACGTCGAGCGAACGGTCGTGAGCTTGAGCCACTCGGCGCGCAGCGCGGCGCCCAGGCCGGGTGCACGGGTCGAGGTGGCGGACTGGGGCTGCTGGGTCTGTCGGGTCTTCTCGGCGAGCGCGGTCATGCCGCAACCCCCTTCTGTTCCGTGGCGTGGTACTCGACGGCGTCGGCCGTCAGGGTCATGAAGGCGTCCTCGAGCGAGGACCGGACGAGCGTGAGCTCGTGGAGCGTGAACCCGGCGGCACCGACGAGCTCACCGACGGCCGCCGGGTCGCCGGCGTGGACGTGCAGGGAGCGGTCGTCGCTCGCCTGGGGCGTCACCTCGACGCCGTGGTCGGCCAGCAGCCGCGCGACCTCGACCGGCTGGGGCGTGCGGACGAGCACGTGGCTCGCGGCGTGGTCCCTCATGAAGTCGGCCATCGAGGTGTCGGCCAGGATCCTCCCGCGACCGATCACGATGAGGTGGTCGGCCATCAGCGCCATCTCCGACATCAGGTGGCTCGAGACGAACACGGTGCGCCCCTCGTCGGCGAGTCGACGAGCCAGGACGCGCACCCACCGGATGCCCTCCGGGTCGAGACCGTTGACGGGCTCGTCGAGCACCACGACACCTGGGTCGCCGAGGAGCGCGGCCGCGATGCCGAGACGCTGCCCCATGCCGAGCGAGAACTTCCCGACCCGGCGGTCGGCGACGGCGGTGAGGCCGACGAGGTCGAGCACCTCGTCGACCCGCGACGCGGGGATCTGGTTGCTGGCGGCCATCCAGCGCAGGTGGCCGCGAGCTGAGCGTCCGGGGTGGACCGCCCCGGCCTCGAGCAGCGCGCCGATCTCCCGGAGCGGGGCGCCGGCCGTGCCGTAGGCGCGACCGTTGACGGTCACGCTCCCGGCGGTCGGGGCGTCCAGCCCGAGGATCATGCGCATCGTGGTCGACTTGCCGGCGCCGTTTGGTCCGAGGAACCCCGTGACACGGCCGGGCTCGACCGTGAAGTCGATCGCGTCGACGGCGGCGGAGCCGCCGAAGCGCTTCGTGAGCTGGTGAGCGTGGATCATGCGTCCAGCCTCGACCCGCCGCACGCCTGCCCACATCAGGGACGGTCCCTGGCTGGACCCTGATCTGTCCCTGAGGTCAGGGCTCCGTCAGGCCGTCGCGTCGAGCAGGTCGAGCACCGTGCGCCCCGCCACCGTGCCGGGATCGATGGCCTCGAAGTGTCCGCCGGCCACCTCCGTCAGGGTCGCGTCGGTGCCAGCGGCCGTGGCCCGCTCGACGTAGTCGAAGGACTGTGAGAACGGCACGAGGTCGTCGTCCCGGGCGTGCACGCACCGCACGGGAACGCCGAGCGGAATCTGCGCGGTGGGGTCGGCGAGCGGCCACGTGTCGTCGGGAGGACCGCCCATGAGCTGGTCGGCCGACCCGTTGCCGAGCACCTCGTCGTGGGCGGCCTGCAGGTCGAGCACCCCGCCCAGGCTGATCGCGGCACTGATCCGGACGGCGGACGAGCTCCAGGCGGGACGCGTCGACCACCGCCGGCCAGCGGCCCAGACCGCCAGGTGTCCGCCGGCGGAGTGGCCGAGCGTCACCACGTCAGGCGTGCGGAGCCAGTTGGCGAGGGCGTCGATCCCGGCTGCGACATCGTCGAAGGTCGCCGGAAATCCTCCGCCTCCCCCGACCCGGCGGTACTCCAGGGACGCGACGTCCCACCCTCGTTGCCTGGCTGCCGCAGCGAGCGGCTCGAGCGAGGTGAGGTCGTACTCCTGTTGCCAGAACCCGCCGTGAACCAGCACGACGGTGCCGACGGGGGCGCCCGAGCCGTTGCGTCGCCACACGTCGACGAACTGCGAAGGGTGCTCGCCGTAGGTCAGGCGGTCGTCGGTGTCCCCGGACGGCGGGGCGGGAGGGGCGGGGGCGGCGCCCCCGGGCGTGCAGGCGGCGAGGGCGAGGAGGCCGGTCGCGGCCAACAGCTGTCGTCGATCCACGTGGCCACTCCATCGCATCCCGCTCCGCCGCGCCACACGAGTCTCACACTCAGGCGCGCATGGGGTAGTCGTGCTGGCGTGCTTGTCGTGCGGTTTGGCGGATGTGTCGGAGGTGTTGGCGGGTGGTGCGCCTCTGGGTCAGGTTGGCGGGTCGGCCGTCGCGGGTGGTGAGGTCGAACTTGCCCTGGCCGAGGGCTTCGATGACGAGCAACCCGCGGTGGACCAGGTTGTGGCAGCTCTGGCAGATGCCGATGAGTCCGTCGAGGTCAGTCTTGCCGCCGTTGGACCACCAGGTGGTGTGGTGGATCTCAAGGTGCGTGTGCACGCAACCGGGGGCTGCGCACTGACCGTGCTGGCGGGCGATGACGGCTTTGCGCTGTGCCGGGGTGGCGAGGCGGATGGTGTCGCCGACGTTGAGGATCTGCGCCTGCTCCAGGTCATCACCGGACGCCAAAATGGGGGTGATGTCGCCGGCGCAGGCGAGGTAGGAGAGCAGCTGGGGGCCGATGGGTCCGAACCCGGCCAGCTCAGCAGGTTCACCCGTGGGCTGGGTGTGGCCGGGTTGGGTGGTCATGGCCTCGTGGAGGGTCTCGACTCCGACGATGACGGAGAGTTGGGGGCGGATGCCCTTGCTCGTCGGCAGACCTGCTTCCAGAACCGAGGAGAGGAGCCGGTCGAGTCCGGCGACGCGGCGTTCGGCCACGGTCCGGTCGTCGTTCGCGACGACGGGGATGGAGAGGGAGTCGAGGACGGCTTTGAGCTTGGCGCCGGTCTCGGTCTTGAGGAAGCCA
>JAHEXN010000045.1:0-7430 GCA_023252095.1 Actinomycetes bacterium
AGCGTCGTGGCGACGCGATGCTTGGCGAAGAGTTCCTTCGCCTGGTATTCCATCAGATCCACGGTGATGACCGTCCTGTGGTGTTGACGAGTGAATTGGGCACGACGACGGGTCCGCCGAAGGCCGAGGCGACTCTAACCGCGCCGGGATTCCAGTGGCGACCCGGGTGGGTTACCCGTGAGTCAGGTCACCCTCACCGAGCGGCCGCGACGACCTCGACGTCGTCGACCTCCAGGCGCGTCAGCGCCCCGGTCACCTCGGCAGCACTCTCGGCCGGAGCGACCTCCACGCCGTCGGCGTCCTCGGACACCGCGATCGCGGCCACCTGCTCGGCGAGCAGGCCCGACCCGGTCCAGATGACCTCGGTGCCCGCGTCGCGCAACGCCCGCGCACGACGGACGAGGACCTCGTCGACCTCGGGGTCGGTCACCCCCTCGCCGACGGGCGTGAGTCCGGCGACCACGATGCGACGGGGACGGGGGCGGTCCGAGGGAGCGGACGCGGAGTCATTCGACACGACCCCATGGTCCCATCATGTGAGACCACGCACACTCGATGAGTGTTTTCCCGCCTGTATCCCGGCGTTCACGCGAGTGCATCATCCGATCGGCTGTGACGATCTCATCCTGTCGGCTATCCTCGTCGAGGTCTGTGTCGTCCATCGGTCGGAGGTCGTGCGTGAGCAATCCCGCACCCAAGCGCCGACTCGACGTCCGTCACCAGTCCAGCGTCCGCGCCTCGGAGGCCGGCTCGAGCAGCCGCCGCGCCGCCCCCCGTCGCGCCCGTCGTTCCTTCCGGCCCTCGATGGCCATGGTCGGCGCCGTCGCGCTGGTCCTGGCCGGACTCGGGTCCGCGGTCGTCAGTAGTCGAGCCGACTCCGGTTCGCTCGGCGGCGACTACCAGGCCCTGTCGGCCGACGCCTCCGGCGGCGGCTTCGACGTCAGCCGTGACTTCGACCGCGAGACCTTGGAGAAGCAGACGCAGGCGCAGGCCGACCAGCTGCTGCAGGCGCAGCAGGACCTCACGGCCGCCACGCAGGCCAAGGCCGAGGAGCTCAAGTCCAACCAGTGGGTGCTGCCGGTCACCGGCTACCGCATCACGGGCCGGTACGGCGTCACGAACACCCTCTGGGGCAAGGGCCACAGCGGCCTCGACTTCGCGGGCCCGAGCGGTTCCACGATCAAGGCGATCGCGTCGGGCACCGTCATCGCCGTCAAGTACTCCGGCAACTGCGGCAACATGACGCAGATCCAGCTCGACGAGGACGACCTCGTCATCATGTACTGCCACCAGAGCCGTCAGACGGTCCAGGTCGGCCAGCACGTCGTGGCCGGAGAGACCGTCGGCTACACCGGGTCCACGGGTCGCTCGACCGGCCCGCACCTGCACGTCGAGGTCAAGCCCGGCGGTGGCAAGTCCACCGACCCGGAGCCGTACTTCCACGAGCACAACGTCTACCCGTAGGCGCCCTCGCGGCGCGGCGAGGCGACGCCCTCCCGCTGGTCGAGTGCCCGCGAGGAACGAGCGGGCGTATCGAGACCCCAGCACGTGACCGAGCGATCGGACCACGGGCCCGTGCCACCGCGCGCCGTCAGCCCACCGGGTCTCGATACAGCTGACCGGCTTCGCCGGTGGACCACTCGACCTCTCGCGATCGTCGCTCGCAGGGCTCGCGAGATCGCTCGACTACAGCTTCTCGAGCTTGGCGTACCGCAGGATCAGCCGCTTGACGCCGGCCGAGCCGAAGTCGACGGAGGCCTGCATGTTCTGGCCGCTGCCGTCGAGCGAGACGACGGTGCCGAGACCGAACGTGTCGTGGGTGACACGGTCACCGGGGTCGAGCGAGGGGATGCCGGACATGTCGGCCGAGCGCGAGACGGAGCGCGAGCTGAAGGTCTCGCTGCGGCGCGTCGTGGCCGACGGGGTGGACGGCAGCCACTGCGTGGGCGGGCTGGCCTCGCGGCGCCAGTCGACGAGCTCGTCGGGCACCTCGTCGAGGAAGCGTGAGGCCGGGTTGTAGGACGGCGCGCCCCAGGCCGAGCGGCTCGTGGCGCGGGTCAGGTAGAGGCGCTCGCGGGCCCGGGTGATGCCGACGTAGGCCAGGCGTCGCTCCTCGGCGAGCTCGCCTGCGTCGGCGAGAGAGCGCATGTGCGGGAAGATGCCGTCCTCCATGCCGGTCAGGAACACGACCGGGAACTCCAGCCCCTTGGCGGTGTGGAGCGTCATGAGCGTCACGACGCCGTCGCCCTCCTCGGGCAGCGAGTCGGCGTCGGCCACCAGCGCGACGCGCTCGAGGAACGCGTCGAGCGATCCGGGCGCGAACGGCCGCGCATCGTCGATCTGCGCATCGTCGATCTGGGCCTCACCGATCTGGGTGCCGTCGGCGTCGATGGGCGCCGTGGCGTCGACCGTGGCGTCGTCGTCGATCGTGGCGGCACCCGTGACGAACTCGCGGGCGACCGCGACGAGCTCGGCGAGGTTCTCGACGCGGGTCTCGTCCTGCGGGTCGTCGCTGGCCTCGAGCGCGGCGAGGTAGCCCGTGCGCGTCAGCGCGGCCTCGAGCACCTGGTCGGCCGGCGCCCCGTCGGCGGCCAACGTGCGCAGGTCGTCCATGACGGTCTGGAACTCGCGGATCGCGTTGGCCGACCGGGTCGCGAGCTCGTTGACTTCGTCGACGCGGCGCATCGCCTCGGTGAGGCTGATGCGCTCGCGAGACGCGAAGACCTCGAGCACGGCCTCGGCGCGCTCGCCGATGCCGCGCTTGGGCTCGTTGACGATGCGGCGCAGCGAGACGACGTCGCGCTCGTTCGAGATGGCGCGCAGGTAGGCCAGCGCGTCGCGGACCTCCTTGCGCTCGTAGAACCGCACGCCGCCGACGACCTTGTAGGGCAGGCCGACGCGGATGAACACTTCCTCGAACACGCGGCTCTGGGCGTTGGTGCGGTAGAACACCGCGACCCCTGCCGGCGTGACGGCCTTGTCGTCGGTGAGCTCGTCGATCTCGTCGGCGATGAACTGCGCCTCGTCGCGCTCGTCGTCGCCCACGTAGCCCACGATCGGCTCGCCCTGGCCCGCGGCCGACCAGAGGTTCTTGGCCGGACGGTTCTCGTTGCGGCTGATGACCGCGTTGGCGGCCGACAGGATCGTCTGGGTCGACCGGTAGTTCTGCTCCAGCACGATCGTCTCGGCGTTCGGGAAGTCCTGCTCGAACTCGAGGATGTTGCGGATCGTGGCGCCGCGGAACGCGTAGATCGACTGGTCGGAGTCGCCGACGACCATGAGATCGGTGTGCTCGTCGCTGAGCTCGCGGATGAGCTGGTACTGCGCGTGGTTGGTGTCCTGGTACTCGTCGACCAGCACGTGACGGAACCGGCGCCGGTACGCCTCGGCGACGGCCGGGAAAGCCTGGAACAGGTGCACCGTGTGCATGATCAGGTCGTCGAAGTCCATCGCGTTGGCCGCCGCGAGCCGGCGCTGGTACTCGCCGTAGACCTCGGCAAAGGTCTCCTCGGTGGGGGTGGAGGCCTGGCTGCGGGCGGTCTCGTGGTCGACGAGCTCGTTCTTGTGGTTCGAGATCCAGTTGAGGACCGCGCGGGGCGCGACGCGCTTGGGGTCGAGCTGCAGGTCGCGGCACACGAGGGTGACCAGGCGCTTGGCGTCGGTCGCGTCGTAGACCGTGAACGACGACGTGAAGCCCAGGGTCGTGGCCTCGCGGCGCAGGATGCGGACGCACGCGGAGTGGAACGTGGAGACCCACATGGCCCGCGCGGCTCCACCGACCGCCTCGGCGACGCGCTCGCGCATCTCGGCCGCGGCCTTGTTGGTGAACGTGATGGCCAGGATGGAGCCCGGCGTGGCGCCGCGTGCCGCCATCAGCCACGCGATGCGGCGGGTCAGCACCCGGGTCTTGCCCGAGCCTGCGCCGGCCACGACCAGGAGCTGCCCGGGCTCGTGGCCGACCGCCGCACGCTGCGGGTCGTTGAGGCCCTCCAGCAGCGTCTCCGACCGGGGTCGTCGGCGCTCGGAGGAGCTCGCCAGGGTGCGGGCCTCGGGCACAGGAAAGGGCAACGTCATCGTCGTCCCAGCCTAGTCGCCGGCCCCGACAGGCCCGGTGCGGGTCAGCCGCGCCAGCGACGCTCGAACGGGAGTCGCCACCGCCGCGGTGCGACGAGCTCCAGCGCGGCCTTGGGGCCCCACGACCCCTGCGGGTACGGCTGCACGGGCGGCGGGTCGTCGAGAACGGGCTGGCTGACCTCCCACAGGCGCTCGATGCCCTCGGCCGTCGTGAACAGTGTGCGCTCCCCCAGCATCGCGTCGTGGATGAGCCGTTCGTAGGCCTCCAGGACGTCGCCGGAGTGCCCGGACTCCTGCATCGCGAACTGCATCGAGAGCTTGTCGAGCGTCATGCCCGGACCGGGCCGCTTGCCGTAGAACGACAACGACATGCGCGACGAGTCAGCGAGGTCGAACGTCAGGTGGTCAGGCCCGGAGCGGCCCACGCCGGATCCCTCGGGGAACATCGACTTGGGCGGCTCGTTGAACGCGATCGAGATGATGCGCGCCCCCTCGGCCATGCGCTTGCCGGTGCGCAGGTAGAAGGGCACCCCTGCCCAGCGCCAGTTGTCGATCTCGGCCTTGAGCGCCACGAACGTCTCGGTCTCGGAGGCGGGATCGACGCCCTCCTCCTCGCGATAGCCCTCGTACTGGCCCCGCACGACGTCCTCGACCACGAGGGGCTTCATCGAGCGGAAGACCTTGTTCTTCTCCTCGCTGATCGAGGCGGAGTCGAGCGACGTGGGCGGTTCCATGGCCATGAACGCCAGGACCTGGAACAGGTGGGTCACGACCATGTCCTTGAACGCGCCCGTGCCCTCGTAGAAGCCCGCGCGGCCCGACACCGAGAGCGTCTCCGGGATGTCGATCTCGACGTGGTCGATGAAGTTGCGGTTCCAGATCGGTTCGAACAGACCGTTGGCGAAGCGGAACGCCAGGATGTTGAGCGCCGCCTCCTTGCCCAGGAAGTGGTCGATGCGGAAGATCTGGTCCTCCTCGAACACCTCGTGGATCGCGGCGTTGAGGCTGCGGGCACTCGTGACGTCGGTGCCGAAGGGCTTCTCCATCACGATGCGCGAGCGCTCCACCAGGTGCGCGTCGTCGATCAGGTGCACGACGTCGAGCGCGGCGCTCGGCGGCACGCTCAGGTAGTGCAGGCGTCGCACCTCGTCGCCGAGCTGGGCCTCGAGGCCGGCCGCCTTCTCCTCGAGCGCTGCCGGCCCCTGCCCGAGCGGCAGGAACGACAGCTTCTGCGCGAAGTTCTCCCACACGTCGGTGCGGACCGGGCGGGTGCTGAACTCCTTGCACGCCGCGAGGGCGAACTCACGGAACTCCTCGTCGCTGTACTCGTGGGTCGAGACCCCGAGGATGCGGGCGTCGCCCACGAGGTGCGACTCCACGAGGTGCATGAGACCCGGCAGGAGCTTGCGGCGGGCCAGGTCGCCCGTGGCACCGAACAGGACGATCAGGTGCGGCTGCTTCATGACGTCAGGCTAGTCCGGGGTCATGACGTCCGCGTGAACGCCGCGATCAGCCCGAGGTGCGCTTCCGGTCCTGCTGCTTCTCGTACACCAGCAGCGCCTGGGCGCTGATCCGCTGCTGGGCCTCCTCGAGGGAGACACCGCTGCTCTCGAGCAGGTACGCACCGAACGGGGAGAAGCACAGGAAGTCCGGCCACAGGGCGAGGTCGACGTTCTCCTCGTCCTCGTTCGCGAGGCACACGGCACCGTCGAGCCCCTTCGGCGGATCGACCTCGACCATGCCGAGGCCCGTGGCCTGCTCGACGAAGGCGTCCTGGAGACCCGTGGCGCTCTCGGCGTCCTGGGTGGCGTAGAGGGACGTGACGTTCGAGGCGACCCGGGAGACGCCGGCCTTGCTGAAGGCGCGGTCGATGCCGTCGGCGTCGATCTGACGGGTCTGAGCCGCGTGACCGCCCGCGATGTAGGCGGTGTCGCTGAGACCGCCGTTGCCGTCGACGGCGAGTGTGAGGCCCCACAGCCCCGTCGGATCGAGGTCGCGGACCCGCGGCTGCTCGCTGATCGGGACCGGCTCGACGTCCTGGAGCGCGGACTCCTGGTCGCGCAGGAAGTCGTCGGCGTCCTGGCGGACGTCGTCCATCGTGCCGTTGATGTCGTAGACCCAGATGTACGCCAGGAACGGGCCGAACGCCCGCAGGACGTACAGCTGGTTGGCGATGTCGGTGTTGGTCGCGACGACCGCGACGGCCTGGTCGTCCGACGCGACCGGCTCCAGGACCTTGCTCGACTCCAGACCCGTCGGGTCGGGCGCGGTGAGCGCCGCGGCGGCAGCCTGTTCGGCCGCCTCGGCCGAGGCGTCGTCGGGGAACTGCACGAGCGCGGTCGTGATCCAAGCGTCCCCCGGTTTGTCGACGCGCCGGCTCAGCAGACCGGTCTGTGCCCCGGCGGCCAGGACCGGTCCGCCCGCCTCGCTCAACGAGTACTCGAAGTCACCCGGCTCGACCAGGGCGTCGGTCTCGACGCCGAACCGCTGGAGATCCGTGCGCAGCTCCTGCGGCAGCACGAGGTGGCTCCCCAGGTCGTAGGCGCCGATGAGCCGCGAGCTCGCTCCCGTGAGGGCCGTCGAGACGTCGGTGGGCGTGGGGTCGATGCGTCCGAGGTCGAGCGCCTCAGGATCGAAGGCCGCGCTCGGGGAGGGGCCCGGGTCGGGTTTCGGGTCGTCCCCGCACGCCGTCAGTCCTGCCAGCAAGACGCCTGCCGTGGCGAGCATCGCGACCGTGCGCCTGGACATCGCCGTCCCCCTTGCTCGTCCCGCGGAAGGCGGGATCGTGACCCGACGCCGCGCCGTCGCGCGGTGACCGGGCAGAGTCTAGCGATGCTGCGCAGTCCCCACGGCCCCCCGGGACCCACCGGCTGCCCACGACGTCAGATGAGTCGTCGGTCGTTCGCCCACCGCGTGAGCTCGTGCCGGCTCGACAGCTGCAGCTTGCGCAGGACGCTCGAGACGTGGGTCTCGACCGTCTTGGGCGAGATGAAGAGCTCCCGGGCGACCTCCTTGTACGCGTACCCGCGGGCGATGAGCCGCATGACCTCGCGCTCGCGCTCGGTGAGCCGGTCGAGGTCGGAGTCGACCTGCGCGACCTCGACATGACCCGCGAAGGCATCCAGCACGAAGCCGGCCAGACGCGGGCTGAAGACCGCGTCGCCCGCCGCCACGCGCCCGATCGCGTCGACGAGCTCCTGCCCCGAGATCGTCTTGGTCACGTACCCGCGGGCCCCGGCGCGGATCACGCCGATCACGTCCTCGGCGGCGTCGCTGACCGAGAGCGCGAGGCAGCTGACCTCGGGCGCGCGGGTCGACAGACGGCGGAGAACCTCGGGACCTCCGCCACCGGGCAG
>JAHEXN010000045.1:7440-15659 GCA_023252095.1 Actinomycetes bacterium
CCCGCCTCGCCGACGACGTCGACGGCTGTCGCGACCTCCGATCGCACCCCCGTGCGGAACATCGCGTGGTCGTCGACCAGGACGACCCGGAGACGGCCCGTGTCGGAGGTGGTCGGTCCGGTGCTGATCGGCACGGGGGTGGTCGGGTCAGACCCGGTCATGCTCGCTCCTGACGTCGGTCGAGGGCTCGGCCTCGACGTGGCGGTCGGCGTGGCGCGGGAGCACCAGCCTGACCTCGGTGCCCGATCCCGGTGAGGACCGGACGTCGGCACGCCCGCCGTGCCGGCGCATGCGGTCGGTGATCGAGCCACGCAGTCCCATGCGGTCAGGATCGACCGTCGCGGGGTCGAAACCGACACCGCGGTCGCGCACGAAGACCTCCGCCATCGTCGGCGTGACCTCGGCGAACACGTCGACGCGCTCAACCCCCGCATGACGTGCGGCGTTCAGGACGGCCTCGCGTGCGGCCCGGACCAGCGCCGCGAGGTCGGGGTCGATCGCGGCGTCGCCGACGACGACGAGCTCGACGGCGACGCGGTGGTGGTCCTCGACCTCGTCGGCCGCGGCGCGCAGGGCCGCGTTGAGCGTGGAGTCGGCGAGGTCGTCGCCGCCGTACAGCCAGGCCCGCAGCTCGCGTTCCTGGCGCCGCGCCACGGTCGAGACGGTCGCCGGGTCGTCGGCGTACTTCTGGAGCAGCGACAGGGTCTGCAGGACCGAGTCGTGCAGGTGCGCGGCGACGTCGGCCCGTTCCTGCGAGCGGACGCGCTCGCGCCGCTCCGCGCCGAGGTCGGCGACCAAGGAGGCGATCCACGGCCCGGCGACCAGCGCGACCCCGATCAGGGCGACCGCGATCGCGACGCCCGCGTCGGCGAGGGCCGACCAGCCGCCCTCGACCGTCACCGCGAACGCTGCGGCGGTGCCGAGCAGCCCGATCCCGGCGACGACCCGCGCGACCGACCACCAACGGAGCCGGCTCACCCGTCCGACGTCGTCAAGACCCCGCCACATCACGGCCAGGCCGGCGCCGCCGACCGTGAGGGGCACGAGGACGTCCCACGGGATGCCACGGCCGGAGACCTGCAGCGCGAGACCCACGCCCGCGCCGAGGGCCAGCACCGCGACCGCGCGGGTGTGGTCGACCCACGACGTCGTGCGGGCGGGACGCATGCCGCTGCGCCCCGCCGCCTCGAGACCGGGGCTCGCGGTGTCCTCCGCGATCGGCAGGAAGCGCCAGAGCAGCAGGTAGGCCACGATGCCGGCACCGTTGACCGCCGCCGAGACCGTGAAGGCGAGCCGGACCCAGAGGGTGTCGACGCCGAGGTGCTCAGCCACGCCCGCGCTCACGCCCGAGACCAGCCGGCGTCCGGCGGGTCGATAGGCACGACGCACGGGTGGCGCCGGGCTCGGGGACGGTGGGGTCACCCCCTGATCGTCACACGTCGCCGCGCGCGGCACCATGAGGGAAGCGCCGCGTCCGTCCCGGGGTGATCTCAGGGTCGGACCAGGGTCGGTCCCGATGGTCGGGCGCCGTCCCCGCGACCACGATGGAGCCATGAACCAGACCACGACCCCGCCGCCGCCCCCATCCGGTGGCCCGCACGCCACGGGCCCCGGCCCCGGGCCCGACGCCGAGCGACTGCGCTCGGTCACCTCCGCCCGCCGGGCCACGAACGGCCGGCTCGTCGCCGGCGTCGCGTCCGGCATCGGTCGCCAGCTCGGCATCGACCCGATCATCGTGCGCATCGTGCTCGTCGCCCTGTGCTTCGCCGGCCTGTCAGGTCTGGTCCTCTACGCGGCGGCGTGGTTCGTCCTGCCGACCGACGACGGCCGCCCGAGCGTCATGGCCGACTGGTTCCGCCTCGGCGACAACGAGCCCCAGCTGCGGATCGTCGCCCTCGCGGTCGCCGGGGCCCTCGCCTTGGTCGCGATCGTCGGCGACACGGGCTGGTACTGGGGCGGGCCCTCGCTCGGCGTGCTCTGGCTCGCGATCCCGGCTCTCTTCCTCTACTGGCTGTTCGCCGTGCTGCCGCGCCAGCGCGGCGGAGGCACACCGTCGGTGCCCGGACCGGTGGGCCCGCCGCCCACGGCCCGTCCCGCAGCCTCCTTCCCGCCGCCCGCCACGGCCCCGGTCGAGGATCCCGCCCCCGACGTCGCGACAGACGACGTCGCCGGTGAGCCGGTCGACGACACCTCGACCGCGGTCCTGGACGCCGACGACGGCGTCGTGCCGCCGCCCGTGCCGGACGCCCCGATCGGGGGTCCGCAGCCGCAGCCGCACGTGCCCCGCACGCCGCCCACGCTGTTCCTGGCGACGATGTCGGTCGTGCTGATCGCCCTCGGCGGCCTCGCCACGGTCCACGCCGCGGCCGATCTCGACCTCGCGCCGCAGACCTACCCGGCCGTCGCTCTCGGCATCGTCGGTGCCGGACTCCTCGTCGGCGCCCGGTGGGGACGTAGCATCGCGCTCGTGCCGGTCGGGATCGTGCTGGCCCTCGTGCTCGGCGCGATCGGCCTGGTGCCGGACGGTCCGGTCGGCGACGTGCGCCGCGCCCCCACGACCGCCGCGGCCGTTGACTCGACCTACGAGCTCGGCGCCGGGAGCCTGCGGCTCGACCTCTCCGGGCTGCGCGACCCCGAGGACCTCCTCGGCCGCACGATCGTGATCGACGGCGGCCTCGGACAGGTGCGGGTCATCCTGCCCGACGACCTCGCCGTCACGGTCGAGGCCACGATCTCGGGCGGCCAGATCCGGGTGCTCGGCCAGGAGACCTCCGGGCAGGGAGCGAACCTGGACGTCGTCAGTGACGAACGCCCCGCCCTGACCCTCGAGATCGACCACACCTTCGGACAGATCGACGTGGAGCGAGCATGAACCAGCACCCCTTCAACCCGTGGAGCTTTCTCGCCGGGGCCCTGTTCCTGCTGATCGCCGTCGGAGGTGCCGTCGTCGCGGCCGACGTCGTCGCCCCCCGGGACCTGCTGACCGCCGCACCTGTCGTGCTGATCCTGCTCGGCGCCGGCGGGCTGGCGCTCACGTTCCGACGGGCGTCGTGAGCCCCAGCGCCTCACGCGCGACGCGGGTGTCGTCGGCGAAGAAGCCGTCGACACCCGCGTCGAGGAACACCCGGTACTCGGACAGCGCGTCACCGAGCGCGGCCTTGTCGGCGCCGAGCCGGAAGTCCGCCGGCAGGAAGTTGTTCTCGTCGCGCATCGTCCAGATGTGCACCTGCAGCCCCACGGCGTGCGCGGCGTCGACGAGCCCGGTCTCACCCGTCAGCCAGTGTCCCGTGCGGCGCCCCACCACGAGGCTCTTGTTCGGGCCGATCGCGTCGGCATAGGTCGCGATCTCGGCGAGCGCCTCCGGCGTCGTGAGGTCGTCGTACGTGCGGGGGTCCCTCGCCTCGATGAAGTCCCACGGCGCTCCCTTGCGGTCGAGGAGCTGAGTCAGCGGCAACGGGGTACGGCGGCGCAGCTCGCGCAGGTTGCGGGTCTCGAAGGACTGCAGCACGACCGGCACGTCCGCGTCCGTCCGGTTCAGGTCACGCCGGTCCAGGGTCGCGATGATGCGGTCGTCGAGGTCGAGCCCGAGGCCCCGGAAGTAGCCGGAGTGCTTGATCTCGACGCACACGCCGACCCGGCGGTCCGCCGCCTCCGCGAGGTCGAGCACGTCGTCGAAGGTCAGGATCTCCGCCGTGAGCCCGATGTTCTGCGGACGGAGCTGGGGCAGGCGCTCCCGGGTGCGCAGGGTCTTCAGCTCGGCCAGGGTGAAGTCTTCCGTGAACCACCCTGCCCGGGGGATGCCGTCGACGAACTTCGCCGTCCTGCGCCCCGCGAACTCCGGGCGATCGGCGACGTCGGTCGTGTCACCGATCTCGTTCTCGTGGCGCACCACCAGGTGACCGTCGGCGGTGCAGACCAGGTCGGGCTCGACGTGGTCGGCACCCCACGCGATCGCGAGCTCGTACGACGCGCGGGAGTGCTCCAGCCGGTAGGTCGGGACGCCCCGGTGCCCGATCACGATCGGGCGACTCACGATCGGCCGGGCCACCCCGCCATCATGCCACCGCGGTAGGGCCTCAGGGGTGGAGATGGACGAGTCTGACCGCTCCGTCGCGCCGCGGGTCGGCCGCCGCGACGAGGTGTCCGTCGGGGCGGCGCAGCGTCGCGGCCACACCACCGAAGTACATCGACGGCTCGGTCTCGACCTTGACCTCTTCGTTCGGGCGACCGGCGCGGTGCACGTGCACGCGGGGGTGGTTGACCGCAGCCTGCAGCCCGAGGCCCCCGTTGACGAGTCCGGCGATCGCCTGGACGACCGCCGTCGTGATGCGGTCGGCGCCCGGGGAGCCGATCGCGAGCGTCGTACCGTCGGTGTGACGCCCGACCGTGGGCGCCATGTTCGAGAGCAGCCGGGTGCCCGGCGGCAGGCCGTGGAGGCCGCGGGGGTTGAGCTCCTGCTCGCCGAGGCAGTTGTTGAGCCAGACGCCGGTGCCCGCCGCGACCATGCCGGAGCTGTAGCCCGACGAGACCGTGACGGCGCACGCCAGGCCCGCGGAGTCGGTCGCCGATACGTGGGCCGTGGACCCGGACTCCAGGGCCGCGATCCCGCCCGCATCGATCTGGCCCAGCAGCACAGCCGCCTCGGCCGCGAGGTCTGCGGCTCCCTCCAACCGGTCCAGCCGCGCCGCGAGGACGGCGCGCTGCACGCGCACCATGTGGTCGACGTCGGCGTCGCTCCAGCGCAGGTCGGTCAGGGGTGCACGCGGGTGACCGTCGAGCAGGGCCAGCATCGCGGCGACGCACACGCCTCCGACGGCTGGCGGCGGGTTGGTGCCGAAGGTCCACTCCCCCAGCCGCGAGGCGAGCGAGGGGCGCACGACGGGTTGGTACGCCGCGAGGTCGGCCGCGCCGAGGAGGCCGCCACGGGCCAGGACGTCGGCGCTGATCGCGCGCGCCAGGTCACCCTCGTGCATCGCTCGAGGCCCGTGCGCCGCGATGATCTCGAGGGTCGCTGCGAGATCGGGCACGACGACGGCCTCAGTCGTGATCTCGCCGCCGTCGTCGTGCACGATCGACCGGCTCGTCGGGTCCCAGCCGAAGATCGACTCGTGCACGTACTCCAGGTAGTACCGCGAGGCCGCGCTGAGCCGGAAGCCCGACCGGGCGACGTCGATCGCGGGCTGCACGAGCTCGGCCCACGGCAGGACACCCCAGCGCGCGTGGGCCTCGCCGAGGGCGGCGACCGACCCGTGCGCGGCCACCGACCCGGGACCCACCGTGATCGTGACCCCGCCGCCGTACGTCGTGTCGACGTCCCACGTGCCCCCGCCGAAGGCGCCATGGGGAGCACCGCCGAAGGCGCCATGGGGAGCACCGCCGAAGGCGCCATCGGGAGCACCGCCGAGGTCAGGCGCCTCGCGGCCCGGCATGTCCATCCAGCCGTCGACCGTGACGGGGGCGGAGCCGTCGCCCGGCTGGACCGTGACGAAGCCGCCCGAGCTCAGCGAGACCAGGCCCACCTCGTTGACCATCGTGACGAGCACGGCGGCGACCGCAGCGTCGACGGCGTTGCCGCCAGCCCGCGCGACCTGCTCGCCGGCGTCGGCCGCGGCCGCGCTCGGCGCCGCGATCGCGACGCTGGTGGTCACGGGAGGGCGCTCACTCCCACTCGATCGTGCCCGGCGGCTTGCTCGTGACGTCGAGCACGACCCGGTTGACCTCGCGCACCTCGTTGGTGATGCGTGTGGAGATCCGCTCGAGCAGCTCGTGGGGCAACCGGCTCCAGTCAGCCGTCATGGCGTCCTCGCTCGAGACGGGGCGCAGCACGATGGGGTGGCCGTAGGTGCGGCCGTCGCCCTGCACCCCGACCGAGCGGACGTCGGCCAGGAGCACGACGGGGAACTGCCAGATGTCGGAGTCGAGACCCGCGGCCGTGGTCTCCTCGCGGACGATCGCGTCGGCGTCGCGCAGGATGCGGAGCCGGTCGGCGTCGACCGCGCCGACGATGCGAATCGCGAGGCCGGGACCGGGGAACGGGTGACGTCCGACGATCGCCTCGGGGATGCCGAGCTGGCGGCCGACCTCGCGGACCTCGTCCTTGAACAGGGCCCGCAGCGGCTCGATCAGGCCGAACTCGAGGTCCTCCGGCAGGCCGCCGACGTTGTGGTGGCTCTTGATGTTGGCCGCACCCTCGCCTCCGCCCGACTCGACGACGTCGGGGTAGAGCGTGCCCTGCACGAGCCACTTGACCGGCGGGCCCGGCGTGCTGAGGATCTCGCGCTCGGCGGCCTCGAACGTGCGGATGAACTCGCGCCCGATGATCTTGCGCTTCTCCTCGGGGTCGGTGACCCCGGCGAGGTGCCCCAGGAACTGCTCGGCGGCGTCGACGACCTTGAGGTCGACGCCCGTGGCCGCGACGTAGTCGTTCTCGACCTGCTCGGCCTCGCCCTTGCGCAGCAGACCGTGGTCGACGAAGACGGCGGTGAGCTGGTCGCCGATCGCGCGCTGCACCAGGGCGGTGGAGACCGCGGAGTCGACGCCGCCCGACAGGGCCGAGATGACCCGAGAGTCGCCGACCTGCTCGCGGATCAGGGCGACCTGCTCCTCGACGATGTTGGCGCTGGTCCAGGACTGACGGCAGCCCGCGATCTCGACCAGGAAGCGCTCGAGCACCCGCTGGCCGTGCTCGCTGTGCAGCACCTCGGGGTGCCACTGGACGCCGGCAAAAGCTCGATCGACGTTCTCGAACGCCGCGACAGGGGCGCCACCCGTGCTCGCGAGCACCGAGAAACCCTCGGGAGCCTGGGTCACGGCGTCGCCGTGGCTCATCCAGATGCGGTGCGACGGCGGGATGCCGTCGAGCAGCACGCCGCCGGACACGACCGAGACGTCGGTGCGGCCGAACTCCGAGAGACCTGTGCGTGCGACGGTGCCGCCCAGCGCCGCGGCCATCGCCTGGAACCCGTAGCAGATGCCGAACACCGGGACCGAGCCGTCGAGGACCCCCGCGTCGAGCTGGGGGGCGCCGGGCTCGTACACCGACGACGGTCCGCCGGACAGGATGATCGCGGCCGGCTTCTTCGCGAGCATCTCGGCCGCGGGCATCGTGGAGGGCACGATCTCCGAGAAGATGCGCGCCTCCCGCACGCGGCGCGCGATGAGCTGCGCGTACTGGGCGCCGAAGTCGACCACGAGGACCGTGTCGTGCTGGGCCTCGGCGACCTCCTCGGGGGTGGCCTCGGGCGTGGTGGCTGGTGCGTCCGTCACAGAGGCGATCCTAGCGGCCGAAAAACTTCTCGAGTCGCCGCGTAACCCCCCGTGCGGGGCCTCGTTGATTGGAGTGGATCTGACACATTCTCCCTCCCGTCAGATCCAAACGTGCCCGCTCCTCGTGGCACAACAGGGCCCGGTCACTTTCTCCCTCCCGACCGGGCTCTGTGCTTTCCAGGAGCCGCACCGCGAAAAAGTTGGTCCGCTCCCGCAGGCAGGTCCCTCCCGACCAGCCGCGGGGGCGGACCGCTCGCGTTCACGACGTCTCCTACCGGCTGCCCCCGCCACCGGCGGCGACCATGGGCCGAGCCGGAGGCGAGGCAGGCGCCCCGGGCGCAGCCCGGCACCGGTGCCCTTCGAGGCTCGCTCGTTCCTCGCTCACACCTCAGGAACCGGAACGAACCGGCGGGGCCGCGAGGAACGAGCGGCGCGCCCTAGTTGTAGTTCCCCAGCAGGTTGTGAACGCGTGACGTGAGGCGAGGACCTCCGGTATCGAAGGGGTTACCACACCAACCTTCACCCGGAGGTCCTCGTGACTCACGCTAATGCCCCGCCGACCCCTGTCGGTCGTGAACGTCTAGCCCGCCTGGTCGTCGACCACGGATGGCCGCTCGCTCGCGCTGCTGAACGGTTCCAGGTCTCGCCTGCGACGGCGTCGAAATGGGCCAACCGTTATCGCTCTGGCGAGCCGATGACGGACAAGTCGTCGCGCCCACACACGTCGCCGACGCGCTGCTCGACCCGCCTGGAACGGCGGATCATCAAGCTGCGGTTCTGCCGGCAGTGGGGTCCGCACCGGATCAGCTACCGCCTCGGCGTCCCGAGATCGACGGTCGGGCGGGTCCTGGCGCGGTATCGGATGCCGCTGCTGGCTCACGTCGACCAGGCCACCGGCCTGCCAGTCCGCAGGCCGAAGGCGGTCCGTTACGAGGCGTCGGTGCCCGGCGAGC
>JAHEXN010000046.1 GCA_023252095.1 Actinomycetes bacterium
TGCTTGAGGAAGCCCACGTCGAACGGGGCGTTGTGCGCGACGAGCACGGTGCCGCGGGCGAACTCCAGAAAGCTCGGGAGGACCTCGGCGATGCGGGGTGCGGCGACGACCATGGCGTCGGTGATGCCCGTCAGCACGGTGATGAAGGCCGGGATCGACTCATCGGGGTTCACGAGGGTCTGGAACTCGCCGAGGACCTCGCCGCCGCGTACCTTGACCGCCCCGACCTCGGTGATGCGCGAGCCCTTCGCGGGGGAGCCGCCGGTGGTCTCGAGGTCGACGACACAGAACGTGACGTCGGCGAGCTGGCGTCCGAGATCGTCCAGAGCGGCCTGGCTCCAGCGCGCTTCCTTGGCCATGGAGCGAGACGGTAGGGGCAGGGTCGGACAAAAGAGCGGCACGGACGACCGGCGTGGCTCGAGCCCCGGTCCCTGCCCGGCGTTCCGCGGAAACTGTCCGAGGGCGGACCTAGCGTCCACGACATGAACACCGAACCCCACGATCCCGTCGTCGTCGACTGCGACCGATGCGTCGTGCGCAGTCCCGCCGCCTGCGGCGACTGCGTCGTCACCTTCCTGCTGGGTGCGCCTCCGGCCGGCATCGAGATCGCGGCCGACGAGCAGGCCGCACTCGATGCCCTCGCCGACGGCGGGCTCGTGCCCCCGCTGCGCCTGGTCACGGCCATGCCTCACCGCCACTCCGACTCGGCGTGAGATTTGAAGGCGCCACCCACCCCCGCGTAAGGTGACTCCTTGTGCGTCCGGAGAACGCCGATCCCCCCGATCGGCGTCGGACGCACCATCGAGATGGTCAGGCGTGGGGAAGACGCCTGAACGCTTGATGTTCGATCGTCTGGAGAAGTGCGTGGCCTCCACACACCACCCTGCCCGAAGCATTCCTCGCCGCATCGCCGTCGCCGTCACGGCGGTCGTGCTCGGAGCCGGCCTCGTCGCCGGCTCCGCCCAGGCTGAACCGGACCGTGCCGATGCCGTCGCCCAGGTCGAGCAGGCGTTCAACGCCGCCGCTGCGGTGAACGAAGAGGTCAACCAGCTCACGAGCGACATCGCCTCAGCCCAGGCGTCGATCGCCGCCCTCGACACCGAGATCGCCGACATCCAGGCTCGTTACGACGAGCAGCGCTCTGCTCTTGGCTCGGTCATCGCCCAGCAGCAGATCGACTCGCCGCTCGGTGCGACCGCCAGTCTCCTCGGCAGCGACGACCCCGCCAGCTTCCTGGAGGGCCTCAGCGCCGTCCAGGCCTTCAACTCCACGCAGGCCGAGGCGCTCGACGCCGCGTCGTCCACGGCCGCCGATCTCGCCAGCCGTCAGACCCAGCTGCAGCAGCTCACGGCCCAGCTGGAGGCCGACAAGGCCGAGGCCGACGCCAAGCAGGCCGAGGTCCAGAACGCCTACGACGCGGCGCAGGCGCAGCTCTCGCAGCTCGACCAGGCGCAGCGGGCGCAGTTCGACACCGCCAACAACGCCTCGCTGCCGGCCAACCCGGGTGCGGCCCCGAGCGCCTTCTCCGGCTCGGCGATCGACTTCGCGCTCAGCCGCATCGGCGTCCCGTACCGCTACGGCGGCAACGGGCCCGACTCCTACGACTGCTCGGGGCTCACGAAGGCGTCGTTCGCCGCCGCCGGCGTCAGCATCCCGCGCACGGCTCGCACGCAGTACGGAGCCTCCACCAAGATCTCGATGAGCGACATCCAGCCCGGCGACCTCGTGTTCTACGGCGACATGTCGCACGTCGCGATCTACCTCGGCAACGGCCAGGTCGTCGAGGCGCCGAGCTCCGGCAGCTCGGTCCGGGTCGCCTCGCTCCGCAGCAACTTCACGCAGGCCGGCCGGGTCGGCTGACGCGAGCCGTGCGGCCGTGAGCCTCTCGAAGCGGCAGGCGTCACCGTCGCTGCTCGCGCTCGGCGTGCTCGTGGCGCTCGTCGCCGTCCTCCTGGCCTGGCAACGGCCGTGGTCGTCGTCGGACTCGTCGGCGTCGTCGGACGACTCCGAGCTGGACGCCCGGCTGCGCAGCCAGCTCACGGCGGCCTCCGCCGCCTCCGATCCCCTCGCGTGGGCGGAGGGATTTGGTCCTGACGGCTCGCGGGTTGCCGCCGCGAGCTGGGCGGCCCGTCTGGCCCTGGGGGTCGACGACGTCGACCTCACCCTCGTCAGCGTCGGTGACGCCCCTGACCGCAGCGACGGCACCCGGTCGGCAGTGGTCCGTGTGTCCTGGTCCGTGTCCGACGACGCCGTGCTCGGCGCCGCGGAGGAGGCCACCTCCACGATCGGTGCACGGGTGCGGTCCGCAGGCGACGGCCGAGCGGTCGACCTGCTCGGGTTCGAGCCGTCCAGCAGCTCCTCCAGCCCGGACAGCGTGCCGCTCTGGCTGAGTGGTGACGTCACGGTCGCCGGCAGCGAGACGCTCCCCGTCGTCGTGGTTGCGGGCGGTGACGGCCCGGGGGTGCCCGGTGCCGACGCGCTCGCAGGGGTGGGAGAGGCCCAGGTGAGGGCGCTGACGGCGACGTCCGGCCGTGCCGTCGTCGTCGTGCCGCCGTCGCGCGACTCCGCCGGCGCGGTGCTCGGGCGAGCGCCTGCCGACCTCGGGTCGGTGGCTGGAGTGGCCACGACGCTCCCAGGCGTCGGGTTGCCGGCCGTGGTGCTGAACCCGGCCGAGTTCGAGCGGATGGACCCTCGCGGGCGCCAGGTCGTCGTGACGCACGAGCTGACCCACGCGCTCACCGGAGTCGTCGGCACGTCGGCGCCCACCTGGCTCGTGGAGGGCTTTGCCGACTGGGTCGCGTTGCACGACGACACCGCGCCCCTGGCCACGTCGGCCGGGGCACTGCTGACGCAGGTCGCCCAGTCGGGCCCCCCGGACGCCCTCCCGACGGACGAGGACCTGGCCTGGCCGACGTCCGGTGCCGCGTACCAGGGTGCCTGGCTCTCCCTGGTGGTGCTGGCGAAGGAGCACGGCGGCGACGCGACCGTCCTGGAGGTCTATCGCTCGGTGGTGGGGGGTGCGCCCGTCAGCGAGGCTCTCGCCGCGGTCGGCACCTCGATCGACGAGCTCACGCGGCAGTGGGGCGACTACCTCGTGTACAACGCCTCGACCGTGTCGTGAAAGTCGCGCAGCACCGCGGTGCGCCTGACCTTGAACGACGGCGTCAGGTACCCGTTGTCCTCGGTCCAGTCCTCGTCGAGGACCACGAACTTGCGGATCGACTCGGCCTGTGACACCAGGGTGTTGGCGTCGTCGACGGCGTCCTGCACCTTGGCGGTGAGCTCGGGGGAGTCCAGAGCGCCCTCCCACCCATCGGGGTCGATCGTCACGAGCGCCGCGATGAAGGGTTTGCCGTCGCCGACCACGAGGCACTGGCTCACGACGGGGTGCGACCGGACCCGGTCCTCCAGCACGGCCGGAGCGACGTTCTTGCCGCCAGCGGTGACGATGATCTCCTTCTTCCGGCCGGTGATGCGGACGTAGCCGTCGTCATCGACGTCGCCCAGGTCGCCCGTCGCGAACCAGCCCTCGGCATCGACGGCCAGCGCGGTGGCCTCGTCGTTGTTCCAGTACTGCGTGAAGACCTGAGGTCCGCGGAAGTGCAGCTCGCCGTCCTCGGCGACCCTGACCTCCGTGTGCGGGAACGGTTGCCCCACCGTGCCGACGCGGTGCGCGTCGGGGGTGTTCACGGTCAGCGCGGCGGTCGTCTCGGTCAGGCCGTAGCCCTCCAGGACGGTGATGCCGATGCCCCGGTAGAAGTGGGCGAGTCGCTCGCCCAGCGGGGCGCCACCGGAGATGGCCCAGTCGGCGCGTCCGCCGAGCGCGGCCCGCAGCTTGGCGTAGACGAGCCGGTCGAACAGTGCGTGCTGTCCACGGAGCACGACGCCCGGCTTCCGGCCGTCGGCCTCGGCGCGACTCACGGCGATCGCGACGGCGACGGCCTTGTCGAAGATCTTGCCCTTGCCGTCGGCCCAGGCGCGGGTGCTGGCGGTGTTGAAGACCTTCTCGAAGACGCGAGGCACGGCGAGCACGAACGTGGGCCGGAACTCGCCCAGGTGAGTCGTGAGGTCGGTGATGTCGGCGGTGTGGGCCAGGACCGTGCCGGAACGGATGCTGCCGATCTGGATGATCCGGGCGAAGACGTGAGCGAGGGGGAGGAACAGCAGCGTGGACGCGCCCTCGACCGAGAACAGCTGGGGGAGACGCTCGAGCGCGCCGGCCAGCTCCGCCCGGAAGTTGCCGTGCGTGAGGACACAGCCCTTGGGGCGTCCGGTGGTCCCGGAGGTGTAGATCACCGTGGCCGGGGTGTCGCTCGTGAGTGTCGCGCGGCGTGCCTCGAGCTCGGTGTCGCTCACGTCGTGACCGGCCGCCGTCAGGGCTGCCAAGGCGTCGGACTCGAGCGACCAGACCGACCGCAGGGACGGCGCGTCTGCGCTCGCGGCGTTGACCCGCTCCACGTGCGTCGCCGACTCGGCGATGCACGCCACCGCGCCGGAGTCGCTCAGGATCCAGGCGATCTGGGCGGTCGAGGAGCTCTCGTAGATCGGCACGGTCACGGCACCGCACCACCAGATCGCGTAGTCGAGCAGCGTCCACTCGTACCGGGTCTTCGACAGGATCGCCACGCGATCGCCGGGTTGCACGCCGCTCGCGACGAGCCCCTTGGCGGCTGCCGTGACCTCACGGTGGAACGTGCCGATCGAGACCTCGCTCCAGCCGTTCGACGCGCGTCGGGACAGGGCGGGGGAGTCGGGCTTCCCGAGCCGGTCGAGGACGTCGAGGGTCAGGTTGCCGTCGAAAGGGTCGGTACTCACGCCCGCAGATTACTCGCCGGGCAGGCCGGTCGTCGGCGCCACCCGGACCGCGGGTCACGGGCAGGTGGGCGGCGGCGCGGCGGGCCGGGGCGTGGATACGATGAGCTCCACACCTTCCACGAGCAGGAGAACCGATGGCGCGCACCTCCGGTGACATCGTCGTGGCCGCTCCTGCGGCCGACGTCATGGCCGTGATCGCCGATTTCGCCGCCTACCCGGACTGGGCCACGGGGGTCCGCCGGTGCGAGGTGCTCACGACGGGGTCGGACGGTCGACCGGAGACGGTCCGCTTCGCGCTCGACGCAACACCGATCCGTGACGAGTACACGCTCGGCTACACCTGGCACGGCGACACGAGCGTCTCCTGGGAGATCGTCGAGCCCGGCGAGGTCCTGACCTCGATGGACGGCGCCTACGAGCTCGAGCAGGCCGACGCCGGCACCAAGGTCACGTACCAGCTGCGGGTCGACGTCTCGATTCCGCTGCTCGGGATGCTCAAGCGCAAGGCCGAGAAGGTCGTGATCGACTCCGCTCTCAAGGGACTCAAGAAGCACGTCGAGGCTGGCGGTGCCTGACGCCCAGGAGCCGGTCGGCACGCTCGCCGAGGAGGCCGCGCGCCTCCTGGCAGCCGTCGTCGCCGGCGGCAGGAGCGACGTCGGCGCGGGCGAGGCGGCTGCGGCCTCGAGCGAGGGTGAGGCCACCCACGCCTGCACGCACGGATGGTGCCCGTTGTGCCAGGCGGCCGACTACCTGCAGGAGCACCCCGAGGTCGTGACCCAGGTCCTGGTCGCGGGCGCCGAGCTGCTCAAGGTCGTGCGCGACGCGGTCGACAAGGCCACGGGCTCGGCCACCGGCGCGAGAGAGGACCGGGCATGACGGGGCTGGAGGTGGGGGTCGACGTGGGCGGCACCAAGATCGCCGCGGGCATCATCGACGAGACCGGCGCGATCGTGCGGTCGGCGCGACGCCCGACCCCGGACTCGTCAGAGATCCCCGCCGCGATCGCCGAGCTGGTGCGCGAGATCGCCGCCGGTCAGGCCGTCGCCGCGGTCGGCATCGGGGCCGCGGGTTTCATCTCCGCGGACCGACAGACGGTCCTCACGGCCCCCAACATCGACTGGAACGACGCGCCTCTCGGTCACGACGTCTCCGCGCTGCTCGACGTCCCGGTCGTGGTCGAGAACGACGCGAACGCGGCGGCCTGGGCCGAGCACCGGTTCGGTGCCGGCCGTGGCGCGCACCAGATGCTCGCGGTCACGGTGGGCACCGGCGTGGGTGGTGGTCTCGTGGTCAACGGCCACCTCGTGCGGGGTGCCCACGGCATCGCCGCCGAGGTCGGGCACATCCGGTTCGAGCGGGGCGGCCTGCTGTGCGGCTGCGGCCTGTACGGGTGCCTGGAGCAGTACGCCAGCGGCACGGCCCTCGAGCGCCGTGCCGAAGGTCGTCTCCTCGGTCCGGACGGCTCGCCGGTGTCGGGGCCGGAGATCACCCGGCTGGCCAACGCCGAGGACCCGGCGGCCTGCGAGCTCCTCGCGGAGTTCGGTCGCGACCTCGGCGAAGGCATCGCGACGCTCGTCGCGGTGCTCGATCCCGAGGTCATCGTCATCGGGGGAGGCGTCGCGGAGGCCGGCGACCACCTGCTGGACCCCGTCCGTGAGGGACTAGCGGCCTTCCTGACCGGCGGCACCGAGCGCCCCGGCCCCAGCGTCGTCGCGGCCGAGCTCGGCAACCAGGCCGGACTCGTCGGTGCCGCCGACCTGGCCGTCGACCCCGACCGCGATGCCTGAGCGGCTCGCGGTCGGCATCGACATCGGCGGCACCAAGATCGCCGCGGGTGTCGTCGACGAGGACGGCCGCATCCTGGCGCGTCGACGCCGTCTGACTCCGTCCACCGACGCCGAGCTCGTCCTGACCGCCATTGCCGAGCTCACCGAGGAGCTGCGCGACGAGCATCCCGTCAAGGCCGTGGGCATCGGTGCCGCGGGATTCATCGACGAGTCGCAGTCGACCGTGATGTTCTCGCCCCACCTCGCCTGGCGCAACGAGCCCCTGCGCGATCGCGTGGCTCGTCGCACCCGCCTGCCCGTGCTGGTCGACAACGACGCCAACACCAGCGCGTGGGCCGAGTGGCGCTTCGGGGCCGCGCAGAACGTGCCGGACGTCGTGACCGTGACGCTCGGCACGGGCATCGGCGGCGCGATCGTGATCGACGGCCAGCCGTACCGGGGAGCCCACGGCATGGCGGGGGAGTTCGGGCACCAGCAGGTCGTGCCCGGCGGCATCCTGTGCGAGTGCGGCAACCGTGGCTGCTGGGAGCAGTACGCCTCGGGCCGGGTCCTGAGCCGTCGTGCCGCCGCCGAGGTCGCTGCGGGAACCCCCGCCGGTGGCCGACTCGTCGAGCTCGCCCGCCTCGACCACCCCACGGTCGGCACCGCCGACGTCCTCGTCGACGGGACGCACGTGACCCGTCTGGCCGCCGCGGGCGACGCCACGGCCGTCGAGTGGATCGCGGAGGTCGGGCACTGGCTCGGCATCGGGCTCGCAAACCTGTCGGCCTCGATCGACCCGGGCCTGTTCGTGATCGGCGGTGGCGTGAGCGACGCCGACGAGATGCTGCTGGCACCGGCCCGCGCCGCGCACGCCGATCAGCTCGTGGGGCGCGGCTTCAGGTCCGAGGCGAGGATCGTGCGGGCCCACCTGGGCCCGGACGCGGGTCTCGTGGGTGCCGCCGACATGGCGAGAATCAGAGCACGGCGCCGTCGTCCGGCGAATCCGGCCGGCCGCGCGCGGGTAGCCGCGAGAACAGGTAGGTCGCCCCGGCGCAGGCGATGAAGCCAGCACCGAGCACGACGCCTCGTGGCAGGAAGACCCCGACGAGCGTGCACATCACGAGCAGCGCCGGCACGCCGAGCGCCGCGACCCACGCGATGGTCGTGGGCCACGCCATCTGGGGAATGCCGACCGGGTCGACCTGACGGTAGAACGGCTCGTCGGGCAGCTCGTCGAACTCCGGCTCGTCGAGCTCGACGGGGACCACCCGCTCCGGCTTCGGACGGCGTGGCTCGGCCGGGGGCTCGACGTTCCGCAGGTCGTCGGGCAGCTCCAGGTCGAGGCCCTCGACGATCTCGTCGAAGCGGGTGCGCATGCGGTCGGCGTCGTCAGGCACCGGGCGCTCCGGGGTTGGCGGTCGTGACGTGCTGGGCCACGAACTCGTCGGTGCGGGCGAAGATCAGCGGGGCGTCGTGGTCGAGCGTCGCGACGTGGAAGCTGTCGTGCAGCGTGACGTCGTCGACGACCGTCGACGAGACTCCCGCCAGGACCAGCTCGCGGCTCCAGGGGTCGACGACGTGGTCGTCGGTGGACCGGAAGAAGAGCAGCGGGGCCTGGACCTGGTGGAGGTCGCGACGGGTCTCGGCCCACAGCTTGGTCATGGATGCGAGCGCCTTCAGGGGCGTGCGGGTGTAGCCGTACTCGTCGGTGCCAGGCCGCTTGATGTCGTTGCCGATGCCGGGCATCGACGGCAGGACGTGCTGCAGGACCGGCACGAGCTTGAGGTCCTTGCGTCGTGACGCGACGGCGGGGTTGACCACGACGACGGCGTCGACCATGTCGGGGTGCTGCTCGGCGAGGCGGAGCGCCAGGCAGCCGCCCATCGAGAGACCACCCACCACGACGTGGTCGCAGCGCTCGCGCAGCTCCAGGAGCTCAGCCTCGAGCGCGCCGTACCAGTCCTGCCAGCGCGTGCGGTTCATGTCCTGCCACGACGTGCCGTGGCCGGGCAGACGCGGCGCACGCACCGTGTGGCCCTGCGCGGCGAGGTGCTCACCCCACGGGACCATCGACGCGGGGGAGCCCGTGAAGCCGTGGCTCAGCAGGAATCCGACCGGCCCGCCGTCGTGCGAGAGCGGGGCGGCCTCGGGCCGCACGTCGGTGCTGGATGCGGGGGAGGGGCTCGCCATGACGCCATCGTATGTCGCGCAGGTCACGTCGGAGTAGAGTCGTCGCCGACTGCCTGAAGGAGGCCGCGTTGTTCTACTGGTTCCTCAAGTTCCTCGCCCTGGGACCGTTGCTGCGCGTCGTCTTCCGACCGTGGGCGGAAGGCCTCGAGAACGTGCCGAAGGACGGCGGCGTGATCCTGGCCTGCAACCACCTGTCCTACAGCGACTGGCTCTTCATGCCGCTCGTGCTGTCCCGTCGCGTGACCTTCGTCGCGAAGGCGGAGTACTTCGAGGGTCCGGGCGTCAAGGGCTGGCTGCAGAAGACGTTCTTCTCCGGCTCCGGCCAGGTGCCGATCGACCGCACGAGCGGCTCGGCCGCGGCGGGCGCGATCAAGACCCAGCTGCGCCTGCTCCAGGAGGGGCAGATGTGCGGCATCTTCCCCGAGGGCACCCGTTCTCACGACGGTCGGCTGTACCGCGGTCGCACCGGTGTCGCCCGGATCGCGCTGGAGTCCGGCGTGCCGGTCATCCCCGTCGCCGTGATCGGCACCGACGTCGTCGCGCCGCCCGGCAAGGTCTTCGGCAAGCGCATCCGGCCGGGCGTGAAGTTCGGGACGCCGCTCGACTTCAGCCGATACGAGGGCATGGAGGGCGACCGCTACATCCTGCGCGCCATCACCGACGAGATCATGTACGAGATCATGCGCCTGTCCGACCAGGAGTACGTCGACCTCTACGCGCAGGACGCCAAAAAGCTCGCGACGAAGGCCCGTGAGGACGCCGAGGCGGCCGAGGTGCACGAGGAGCTGGGCTCCGGCCGCTGAGGCACCCCCTCCGTTCCCTGAGGTGCGAGGAGCTCTGCGACGAGCCTCGAAGGGCCAGAAGGCTTCGAGGCTCGGGCGCTGGAGCGCCCTCGCACCTCAGCCAGCGGGATCGGGCCGGCTCCGGCCGCTGAGGCGGTGGGGGGCCCGCTGCGACGAGGCTTATATCCTTGGCCGGTGAGCATCCCCAGCCTGGCTGACCTGCACGCGATCGGCGCCGCGCAGCAGCCCACCTACACGAACCCGGCCGCGCGCGACGCGGCCGTCGACACCCTGCGACGCATGCCGCCGCTGGTGTTCGCCGGCGAGTGCGACGCCCTGCGCGACCGCCTCGCCCAGGTGTCGCGGGGAGAGGCGTTCCTCCTGCAGGGCGGCGACTGCGCCGAGACGTTCGAGGGCGTCACGGCCGACAACGTCCGCAACAAGCTCCGCGTGCTGCTCTCGATGGCCGTCGTCCTGACGTACGCCGCGAGCGTTCCCGTCGTCAAGGTCGGGCGTCTGGCCGGGCAGTACGCCAAGCCGCGCTCGTCCGACACCGAGACGCGCGACGGTGTGACCCTGCCGGCGTACCGCGGCGACGCGGTCAACGGCTTCGACTTCGAGCCGGAGTCGCGGGCGCACGACCCGCAGCGCCTCGTCGACGTCTACAACGCGTCCTCGGCCACCCTGAACCTCGCCCGCGCCTTCACGAAGGGCGGCTACGCGGACCTGCGCCAGATGCACTCCTGGAACAACGACTTCGTCCGCAGCAGCCCCCTGGGCCAGCGCTACGAGTCGATGGGTCGCGAGATCGACAAGGCGCTGTCGTTCATGGACGCGATCGGCATCGATCCCGCGCAGCTCCACACGGTCGACTTCTACTCCTCGCACGAGGCGCTGCTGCTGGAGTACGAGCACGCCCTCACGCGCATCGACTCGCGCACCCAGCAGCCGTACGACGTCTCGGCGCACTTCCTCTGGATCGGCGAGCGCACCCGTCAGCTCGACGGCGCGCACGTCGAGCTCCTGAGCCGCATCGCGAACCCCGTGGGCGTCAAGCTCGGACCGACGACGTCGGCCGACGACGCGATCGCGCTGGCCGAGAAGCTCAATCCCGACCGCATCCCCGGCAAGCTCACGTTCATCACCCGCTTCGGTGCGGGCAAGATCCGCGACGGCCTCCCGCACATCGTCGAGAAGGTCACGGCGGCGGGCATCGAGGCCGCCTGGGTCTGCGATCCCATGCACGGCAACACGTTCGCGACCGACAACGGCTACAAGACGCGCGAGTTCGACGACGTGATCGACGAGGTCCGCGGCTTCTTCGAGGTGCACCGCTCCCTGGGCACCTGGCCCGGCGGCGTGCACGTCGAGCTGACCGGCGACGACGTCACCGAGTGCATCGGTGGCGGCAACCGCCTCTCGGCGGCCGACCTGTCGACGCGGTACGAGACGCTCTGCGACCCGCGCCTCAACCGCGCGCAGTCCCTCGAGCTCGCGTTCCTCGTGGCGCAGATGCTCGCTGACACCGCTCGCTAGCGCTCGCGGTCCGCGACTTCGTCGCGGTCGGGCTTCGCCCGGTCAGCTATGTCTCGCTTCGCTCGACTCGTGGCTGGGGCCGGGCTCGTTCGATCCGTCGTTCACCCCTCCGGCTGCACCCGAAGCGTCATGAGGGTCGTGGCCAGGGAGTCGTACTGGCCGCAGAGCAGGCAGAACTCCACGAGCGTCGCCTCGTCGAGGTGCTGCTGGAGCTCGGCCCAGGCGGGGTCGTCGATGTCGCGCTGCGTCACGAACTGGTGCGCTCCCTCGAGCAGCGCCCTCTCCCGCGGACTCCAGCCCTCCCAGTGGCGGTCGTCGGAACGCTGGACCTGCTCGGCAGTGAGTCCGACCCGCCGACCGATGCGGCGGTGGTGGTTGAGCTCGTACTCGCACTCACGGGTCGAGGCGACGTGCAGGATCACGAGCTCGGTCTCCCGGCGAGGCAGCCGGCCGCCCGGCATGAGTCGCCCCGAGTACCAGAGCCAGGCCCGGAAGAGCCCGCGCTGGCGACCCAGGGTCGTGAAGATGTTCGGCCGAGGGCCACCCACGACCTTGCCGGCGATCGCGGCGATGCCGTGGTTGACGAGGCCGAGCTCGCGCCGACCGCCAGGAGCGATCCGGGGGGTGCTGTCCATGGTCACGGATCCTAGACGGTCGTCCCAGATCAGAGTCCGAAGAAGCTGACCGTGGTGCCCTTCTTCTGTTGCGACCCACCGGTGGGGGTCTGGCCGATCACGGTGTAGTTGCGGTTGTTGCCGAACGATGCGGCGTCGGGCACGAATCCCGCGGCCTCCAGGGCCTTGATCGCCTCGTCGCGCTTCATGCCCACGACGTTGGGCACGGCGAACAGCTCGGGGCCCTTGGAGACGACGATCGTGATGGCGTCGCCGCGCAGCTTCGTGCCGCTCGCCGGGTTCTGGCTGATGACGGTGCCGGCCGGCACCGTGTCGCTGAACTCCTCCTGCGTCGTGACCGTGAACCCGATGCCCTGCAGGCCGGCGACGGCGGCGTCCTTGGTCTGCCCCGTGAAGTCCTGCACCTCCAGCGGTTCGCGCCCCTTGCTGACGATCACGTCGATCGCCGTGTCGCGCTTGACCTGGTCGCCGACCGCGACGCCGTCGACGCCGATGATCTGCCCCTCGGGGACCTCCTGGTCGTAGGCCTCGGTCTGCTGGCCGAGCTTGAGCTTGGTGTCCTTCAGGAGGGCCTCGGCCGCATCGGGCGTCTGGCCGCGGAGGTCGGGCACGACGTACCGCTCCGGGCCCTTCGACACGACGGCCTCGATGCGGTCGCCCGGGAGGATGCGGTCACCGGGCCCCGGGTCCGTGGAGATGACCGATCCCAGCGGCACGGTCTCGGAGAAGTCGCGGGAGTCGACCGCGAACGTGAACCCGGCCTTCTCGGCGGCGGCCTGGGCCTGCTGCTCGGTCATGTTGACCAGGCTCGGGGCGGGCTCGTAGCGCCCGATGCCGAAGTACCACCCGCCCAGCCCGGCGAGCAGCGTGAGGAGCAGCGCCAGGATCAGCAGGACCCGACCGCGTCGCGACGTCTGGCGGTCGTTGCCCGGCGGGCTGGGGGCGGCGGTGCGGGGGTCGGGGTGGGGCGCCGGCCGACGCGGCGGGGCGGGGGAGCCCGGAGCGCCCTTCGGCGATTCTGCCGGATTCGGCGCCGGAGCCATGGGAGTCGCGCCGCCGAGGACCATCGTGGACGTGCCCACGCCGGCGCCCGCTCCCGCCACGATCTCCGTGTCGGCGCCCTCGTCGGCTCCGCCGGCCCCGCCCGCGACCGGGGCGGTGTCGACGTCGGCCCCGGCACTCTCGGAGCTGCCGATGACCGGCGAGGGACGCAGGTCGGCGGCAAGCTCGGGGTCGTCCTCGACACCGTCGCGCAGCGCCCGCTGGACCTGGCGCAGCTGCTGCAGGAGCACCCGGCCGTCGGCCGAGCGGCGGTCGCGGTCGCGGCTCGTGGCGCGGGCTACGAGCGCGTCGACGTAGTCGGGGAGTCCGGGCCGCTCGGCCGACGGCGGACCGATGTCCTCGTGGACGTGCTTGTAGGCGACCTGGATGGGAGTCTCCGCGTGGTGCGGCTTGAGGCCCGTGAGCATCTCGTAGAGCATCGCGCCGACCGAGTAGACGTCGGAGCGGGCGTCGGTGCCCGCGTTCACGACGACTTCCGGCGCGAGGTACGACACCGTCCCGATCAGGGTCTTGCCCGTCGCGGTGGTGGCGGAGCTCACGGCACGCGCCAGGCCGAAGTCGGCGACCTTGACGTGGCCGTCGGGGGTGATGAGGACGTTCTCGGGCTTGATGTCGCGGTGCACGATGCCGGCGTCGTGCGCGGCGACCAGCGCGATCAGGACCTGCTCGACCAGGTCGAGCGCGCGCAGCGTCGGCATGGGGGACTCGTGGCGCATGACGTCGCGCAGCGTCCGCCCGGGCACGAGCTCCATCACGAGGTAGGTGATGGGGCCGTCGCTGCCCTGGTCGAACACCGCCACGACGTTGCGATGGTTCAGGCGGGCCGCGGACTTGGCCTCGCGCTGGAAGCGCTCCGTGAACTGCTCGGGGTCGCCGAGGCCCTGGTGCATGATCTTGACCGCGACCTCGCGGTCGAGACGGGTGTCCTGCGCCGTGAAGACGCTGGCCATGCCGCCCCGCGCGATGAAGCCCGTGACGCGGTACCGGCCGTGTACGAGCTGGCCGATCATGGCGTCGTCACCCACGACTGCCATGCTCCACCTCCTCGCGCGCACAGACCGAGGGGCCGCCGGTCAGCGGCCCTGCCCGGCGAGTCTAGTGAGTGGGTCAGCGATCTCGACGGACCGCGCGGTCGATGAGCGGGGCGAGTGTCTCCCGTGCCACGGGCGGCAACGCGGCGAGGGCGTCGGTCGCCTCGGCCGCGTATCGGCCGATCTCGCCCTCGACGTCCTCGAGGGCCCCGCTGGACCGGACCAGGTCGGCCGCTGCCTCGACCCCGTCGACGGTTCCCAGGACCTCGGTCAGGTGGGCTGCGTCGTCGCCGGAGAGGCGGGCCAGCGCGCGGGCGACCAGGAGGGTCCGCTTGCCCTCCCGCAGGTCGTCGCCGGCCGGCTTGCCCGTCGTGGCGGGGTCACCGAAGACGCCGAGGACGTCGTCACGCAGCTGGAACGCGGCTCCGAGCGGCATCGCGACGGCGCTGAGCCGGGCGAGCAGGTCGTCGTCGGCGCCGCCCAGCACGGCACCGAGGTGCAGCGGGCGCTCGATCGTGTACTTCGCGGTCTTGAAGGTCACGACGAGCATCGCGGCCTCGGCGTCGACCTCGGCCCGGGTCTGGGCGACGACGTCGAGGTACTGGCCGAACGTGACCTCCGTCTTGCACCGGTCGAGCACGGCAAACGCCGCAGCCAGTCGCGCGGCACCGGGCCCGGACGCGAGGTCGGGGTCGATCGTCGCGGCGTGCCGCAGCATCTCGTCGCTCCAGGACAGCATGAGGTCGCCGAGCAGGATCGCGGTGCCGGACCCGAAGCCCGCCGCGTCGCCCACGCGCAGCTCGTCGCGGTGGAGGTGCTCGAACGCGCGGTGGACGCTGGGACGCCCGCGGCGCGTGTCCGACGCGTCCATCAGGTCGTCGTGCACGAGGGCGCTGCCCTGCAGCCACTCCCACACTGCAGCAGCCGTGACGACGGCTGGTGGGGCGGGGGTGGTGGCGTCGCTGCCCGTGGCGGCACGCCACCCGGCGAGGCAGAACAGCGGCCGCGCGTTGCTCGACCAGCTCGCCAGCGCCGCCCCGACCGTGTCGTTCGAGTTCTTCCCGCCGAAGGACGACGCCGGAGAAGATGTCCTCTGGGACACGATCACCGAGCTGGAGACCCTTCGGCCCACGTTCGTGTCCATCACCTACGGCGCCGGTGGGACCAGCCAGGACCGCACCGTGCGGGTCACGTCGCGCATCGCGCGGGAGACGACCCTCTGCCCGGTCGCCCACCTGACGCTCGTGCGGCAGACCCGTGACGAGGTCGCCGGGGTGCTCGACGAGTATGCGGAGGCCGGGGTCCGGCACGTGCTGGCGCTGCGCGGCGATCCGCCCGGTGGTCCGCGGGCGGACTGGGAGACCCACCCCGGCGGCATGGACCACGCGATCGACCTCGTCGAGCTCGCGGCAGGCCAGGAGCGCTTCCTGGTCGGCGTCGCGGCGTTCCCCGAGGGACACCCGGACGCCGAGAGCCTCGACCACGACGCGCAGGTGCTCGTCGACAAGGCCAGGGCCGGTGCCGAGTTCGCGATCACGCAGCTGTTCTTCCGGCCCTCGGACTACTTCGGGCTCGTCGAGCGGGTCCGCGCGCTCGGCTCGGACCTGCCGATCATCCCGGGCATCATGCCGATCCTGAACTTCGGTCAGGTGGCCCGCATGGCTGAGC
>JAHEXN010000047.1 GCA_023252095.1 Actinomycetes bacterium
AGAGCTGCTGCAGAACGCGGTCGACGCGATCACGGCGCGGCGACTCGCTGATCCCGATGCCCCGTCCACGATCGAGATCACGGCCGACGGCTCCTCGATCGTCGTGCGTGACTCGGGGATCGGTCTGGCACCGCACGAGGTCGAGGACGTGCTGGCCACGATCGGGCGCAGCTCCAAGCGCGACGAGATCGGCCTCCAGCGCGAGGAGTTCCTAGGCCAGTTCGGCGTCGGGCTGCTGTCGGCGTTCATGGTGGCCGACCGGATCGAGATCGTCACCCGGCCATCGGCTGGTCCAGCGACGCGCTGGGTCGGGCATGCCGGCGGTCACTACGAGACCACCGAGGTCGCAGGGGTCGACCACGTCGGGACGACGGTGACCCTGGTGCCGAGGCACGACGCTCGTCCCTGGTTCGACCCCGAGACGGTCAAGAACCTCGTCGCGACCTTCGGCTCCGCCCTGGAGGCCGACATCACCGTCAACGGCGTCAGCACCCGGATCGGCCTCCCCTGGGAGGCCGAGGGCGGCCCGGGCGCCCGGCGTGCGTCGCTGGTCGGCTACGCCCAGGACGAGCTGGGATTCACTCCGTTCGACGTCATCGACCTCGAGGTCCCCGCACTCGGCCTGCGAGGCGTCGCCTTCGTCGTGCCCTACGCGGTCAACCCGACCGAGCGGCCCACCCACCGGGTGTACCTCAAGCGCATGCTTCTCTCGGAGAACGTCGACCGGCTCGTGCCGACCTGGGCGTACTTCGTGCGGTGCGTCGTCGACACCTCAGGTCTCCGCCCCGTCGCGAGCCGTGAGGGTCTGGTCGACGACGACGCTCTCACCCTCGCGCGGACCTCCATCGGCCAGCAGGTCCGCAGCTGGATGACCCGGATGGCGGCCGCCGAGCCGCGCCGCATGCGCCGGTTCATCTCGACCCACCAGCTCGGGATCAAGGCGCTGGCGACCCAGGACGACGCGATGCTCGAGCTCGTCGATCGCTGGATCCCGCTCGAGACCACTCAAGGTCCGATGTCGGCCGAGGAGTTCCGGTCCCGCCACGGGGAGCTGGCCGTGGTCGAGACCCTCGACGCGTTCCGCCAGATCGCGCCGGTGGCGGCCGCCCAGGGCGTGGCGCTGATCAACGGCGGCTACACCTACGACACCGAGATCGTGACCCGCATCGCCGCGTGGTCCGGGACTGGTCTGCGCCTCGTGGAGCCCTCCGAGCTGTCCCTCGGGCTGGACGTCCTCTCGGCCTCCGACGAGCGGGCGATGAGCCGGTGCCTGTCCGTCGTGCGTGAGGCCCTCTCGACGACCGGGTGCGACGTCGTCGTCCGAGCGTTCGACCCGGCCTCGCTCCCGGTGCTCCACCTGGTCGATCGCGACGCCGGTTTCTCCTTGAACCTGAAGGCCACCCGCGAGCGCACCGACGGCCTCTGGTCGGAGGTGCTCGGAGTGCTCGACCAGCAGGAGCCGTCGGCACCCCAGCTCGTGCTCAACCACCGCAACGTCCTGGTGCGGCGACTCGCGAGCCTTGAGGACGACTCCCTGGTCGCCCTGACGGCCCGATGCCTGTACGGCCAGGCGCTGCTCGCGGGGCAGCAGCCGTTGAGTGCCCGCGACGGCGCTCTGCTCAACCAGTCCCTGGCGGCACTGCTCGAGCGTGCCCTCGAGAAGGAGTGACGATGGACGACGATCTCGACCAGGCCCTGTTCGAGGCCTCGATGCTGCCCTACGGCCGGTCGAAGACCGTGGCGCTCGAGCAGCTGCTCACCCGCGTACCCGAGGGCCAGCTCGAGCTGAGCTTCGGCGTGCGGCTCGAGCAGATCGGCGCGTACCTCTACGGGGGTGAGCCCGCCAAGATGCTGGTGCCCTTCAGCTGGTGCGTCTCGACCTTCGACGCCCACCCAGAGCTCGCGGAACGATCCGATGACCTCCTGTGGACCTTCAAGTGGGTGCCGACCGCGCTGCTCAACCACCCGGACTTCGATCTCGCCCACACGACGCAGGTGCTCGACGACATGGAGCGGAGGTACCGCGACGTGGGCCACTCGATGCAGCCGGTCCACGCGTTACGCTGCCGCGTGGCCCAGCACGTCGGCGACGTCGAGCAGGCAGCGCGCGAGTTCCAGGCGTGGTGGTCCACGCCTCGGGGGTGGCTGTCGGACTGCGAGGGCTGCGACCCCACCGACAAGGCCGACTACTTCGACGGGATCGGCGACGACGAGGCGGCGATCGCGCAGATCGAGGGCGTCCTCGACGGCCAGCTCGACTGCATCGAGCAGCCTCAGGCGATCCTGACCGCGGTGCTCGGGCCGCTGGCCCGGACCGGCCGGCACGAGCAGGCGGCCGACGCCCACCGCAGGGCCTTCCGAGCCCTCCGCGGACGGGCCGCCGATCTCGCGGGGATCGCCGATCACGTGCAGTTCTGCGCGTTGACGGGCAACGAGGGGTCGGCGGTCGAGATCGTCACGTCGCACGCGCGGCTGCTCGACGCGGCCCCCTCGCCCTCGGCCGAGATGCGGTTCCTCGCGGCCGGCAGCCTCGCGTTGCGCCGCGCTGCCGAGGTCGGGCACGACGTGCATCTCGAGGGTCGTGCCGGAGACGAGGTGGCTGAGGAGTGGGCTGCGCGGGCCCGGGCCATCGCCGCACGGTTCGATCGCCGCAACGGCACGGACGCCCAGTCCCGCCGGATCGAGGAGGTGCTGAGCGCCGAGGACTGGGCCGAGCACGTACCCCTCTCGGACGTCGCTCGCCGGTCCGCCGAGCTCGCCGCTCTGCGGGCGGCGGTCAACGGTCCCGACGAGATGAAGGCGGCGCCGTCCGCGATCGTCGACCCGACCACGATCGAGACCTCGGACCTGCTCGATCGCGCCGAGGCGGTGCGATCGACCGACGCCGAGGCGGCAGCGGAGCTGTTCGTGGAGTACGACCGGCGGGTCGCCCCGGCCGACCGCAGCGCCCTGGACGCCGGGCGGGCGGCTGACGGCCTGGCGCTCGCCCGGGCGCTCGAGGGCGATCTCGACGAGGCGCTGGAGCTGCTCGGTGACGCCGTCTCGCTGCTTGACGCCGCAGGCGCCCCGGACCGCGTGCTGCGGGCCCGCGGCCGGATGGCTCGCATCCTGCTGGGCCTCGGCCGCTTGGACGAGGCCTCGGCTGTCGGCGAGGGGCCGATGCGACTCCTGGCACAGGACGGCCAGCCACACGCCGTGGGATGGGCGACCGATCTCGCGGCCTTGATGCTGGCGATGGACCGTCCTCAGGAGGCGCTCCACGAGCTGTCACGTCCGCTGGTCGTGGCGGCGGACGAGTCCGAGGAGCGGAGCTCGGCTGCGTGGCTCCGTGGTGATGTCGAGATGACGTTGGAGCGCCCGGAGGACGCCCTGGCCTCCTATCGCGAGGCCATTGCGGCGATCCCTGAGGTGCATCTGCCGTGGCAGCTCCTGTGGGGTGCCGGTCGCGCCTGTCTCGCCCTTGGCGACGCCGAGGCGGCTCTCGGCGAGCTGGTCGAGGCCGCAGCCCGGGCGGGTGCGCAGGGTGAGCGCCCGGCGATGCTCGACGCCCACCTGACGGACGCCTACCGTCAGCTGGACCGCTCCGAGGAGGCGATCGCCACCGGAGAGGGCTGCGTCGAGCAGTTGGTCCAGGAGGGTGAGGTCGGCTGGGCGATGCAGGTGCGGGACGTCCTGGCGGTCGCGAGTCTCTCGGTCGGTGCGCCTCAGGACGCGATGCGGCACGCGGTCGCCCTCACCGATCTGGCCGAGCCCGGCTCCTCGTCCGGGGCACGAGGTCTGGAGCTGCAGTCGATGGCAGCCGAGGAAGCGGGCGACCACGCCGACGCCGCTGGGCTGCTGGAGCGGGCGGCCGAGCTGAACGAGGAGCCGGTGGAGCGAGGGCGGCTGCTGGTGCGCGCGGGAATCGTCTCTCCTGATCTGGAGCACGCCCGGCGGGTCTGGTCGGAGGCCGACGATCTCCTCGAGGGCCTCGACGACCCGGGAGCGATCTACTGGGGCGCCGTGCTGCGGGTCGAGCGCGCGACGTACGCCGAGGAGGCCGACCGGCCAGCAGCGGCTGCCGACCTCGAGGAGGTCGAACGGCGTGCTCGGGCCCTGGACGTCCCGAACCTCGTGGCCAAGGCCCACGCGGTCCGGCTCGATCTCGGCATCGAGGTCGATCTCGACGCAGTGCGATCCGACTGGCAGGCGACCGATCCGCACCACGGCGTCTGGTACGAGCTCGGGTACGCCTTGAGCGATGCGCTCGAGGCAGCCGGGCGTGAGGCCGAATCGACTGCGGTCACCGCCGAGCTCCATGCCGCTCACGCCCACGACGACTGACCCCACGGCTGAGGTCCGGCGCCCGGCCTCCGGCGTTCACCGCGGTGCGAGCCGCTCCAGGCGCACGAGTGCCTCCCCGATGACCTCGGGCTTCTTGCAGAACGCCCACCGCACGAACGGTCTCCCGGGCTCGGGGTCGAGGTGCAGCACCTGGTGCGGAACGGCCACGACTCCTGCGAGCTCGGGCAGACGTCGGCAGAAGTCGAGGCCGTCGTCGAAGCCGAGGGGTCGGATGTCGGTCGTCGCGAAGTACGTCGCAGCGGGGCGGATCACGTCGAAGCCGACGGCCTCGAGACCCTCGCAGAGCAGGTCGCGCTGGGCCTGCAGGTCGCGGGCGAGCTGGGTCACGAAGTCGTCGGCGTGGTCCAGCGCCCACGCGACGGCGCCCTGGAACGGGGTGCCGGAGGTGTAGCTCAGCCACTGCTTCGCGGCCATGACCGCACCGACGAGCTCGGCGGGACCCGTGGCCCAGCCGACCTTCCAGCCCGTGACCGAGAACGACTTCCCAGCGCTCGAGATCGTCACGGTGCGGTCAGCCAGCCCCGGCACGGTCGCCAGCGGCCGGTGCGTGACACCGTCGAAGGTCAGGTGCTCGTAGACCTCGTCGCTGATGACGACCAGGTCGTGCGTCTCCGCGATCGCGGCGAGCGCCACGAGCTCGTCGTCGCCCAGCACGACGCCCGTCGGGTTGTGCGGGGTGTTGACGATGATGGCCCGCGTGCGGGGACCTGCCGCCGCACGGATCTCGTCGACCGGGAGCCGGAACTCGGGGGCGCGCAGCGTGACGGGGACGGGGACCGCACCTGCCATCTGCACCATTGCGACGTACGAGTCGTAGAACGGCTCGAGCACGATGACCTCGTCGCCGGCGTCGACGAGGCCGAGCACCGCGGCGGCGATGGCCTCGGTGGCGCCCGTCGTGACGACGACCTCGCGGTCCGGGTCGACGACGAGGCCGTGGTGGCGCTCCTGGTGACGGGAGATCGCGGCGCGCAGCTCCGGGGTGCCGAGGCCCGGCGCGTACTGGTTGTCCCCAGCCGCGATCGCGGCGCGGGCGCGATCGAGCAGCTCGGTGGGTCCGCTCGTGTCGGGGAACCCCTGGCCGAGGTTGACCGCGCCGGTGCGGGCCGCGAGAGCACTCATCTCGGCGAAGATCGTGGTGCCGAGGTTCGCGACGCGGATACTGGGACGGACCATGTCGGCGAGCCTAGACGCCCGACGGGGGCGGGCGGCGAGAAGACCCCGGGCATGTAAAGACCCCGCCGTTCTCGGGGGGTGAAACGGCGGGGCTGGTCCCAGTGTACGCACACCGGTGGCGCAGCCGTCAACCATCGGATGCCCCGCGGGAGGGGCGTGATGAAGATTTCGATACCCGCCTTCGGACTCGTGTGGGAGGATTTGCACACCATGGCCGTCATCGAGGCTCCTGAGCAGCCGTCCTCACCCCCGCCGCGCCGGCGCAAGCGTCGCCGCAGTCGTCTGCTGACGATCCTGGGCCTGGCCCTCGTGCTCACGGGTGTCGGCTTCATCGCCTACGTCGGTTGGGAGCTCTACGGCACCAACATCGTCGCGGCGCAGAAGCAGGAAGAGATCAAGGAGCAGATCTCCGAGGACTGGGCCAACAACATCGACTCCAACGCGATCGGCCTCCTGCGGGTCGAGCGATGGGGCAGCGACTACGAGATGCCGATCATCCCCGGCAGTGACCTGCTCGACGCCAAGGGCCGGTCGGCCCTCGCGAGCGGCGTCGGCTGGTACGAGAAGGGCGTCGGCCCGGGCGAGGTCGGCAACTTCGTCATCGCGGGCCACCGCAGCGGTCGCGGCGCTGTGTTCAAGCGCCTCACCGAGCTGCGCGCCGGCGACGTCATCGAGATCGAGACCCGCACGCACCTCTACACGTACAAGCTGCGCATGAACGGCGACGAGATCAAGGTCGACTACACGACCGGTTGGCCGCTGTTCCCGGTCCCGGACCCCAACGCCCGGGGTGCCACGCCGACCGACCCGGTCCTGACGATGATCACGTGCGCGGAGATGTTCCACACCGACAACCGGCGCGTCGTGATCGGCGACCTCCTCGACGTCGTGGAGAAGCCTGCGGCGCAGGCCGCCCCCGCCGCCCAGTGACGGAGCAGATCCGCGACTACCAGCGGGAGTTCGTCGAGTTCGCCCTCGACCTCGGGGTGCTCTCGTTCGGCGAGTTCACGCTCAAGTCGGGCCGCACCTCGCCGTACTTCTTCAACGCCGGAGGCTTCCGCACGGGGGCCGCGCTGGCCGGGCTCGGCCGGTTCTACGCCGATGCGATCGTCGACGCGGGCCGTGAGTTCGACGTCCTGATAGGTCCGGCCTACAAGGGCATCCCGATCGCTGCAGCCACGGCCGTCCAGCTGTCGGAGCGGCACGGGCGCGACGTCCCGTGGTGCTTCAACCGCAAGGAGGCCAAGGACCACGGCGAGGGCGGCTCGATCGTCGGCACGCCGCTCGAGGGGCGGATCCTCGTCATCGACGACGTCATCACGGCGGGCACCGCGATCCGAGAGGTCGCCGGCATCGTCGCGTCAGCGGGGGCCGAGCTCGTGGGCGTGGCCGTTGCGGTCGACCGTCAGGAGCGGGGTCAGGGCGAGCTGTCGGCCATCGGCGAGGTCGAGCGCGACCTCGGCATCACGGTCGACGCGATCGTCAACCTCGACCAGCTCATCGCCTACCTCGCCGAGACCGGCCGCCACGCCGAGCACCTCGACGCCGTGCGGGAGTACCGCAGCGCCTACGGGGCATGACCGACGAGCCTGAGCGGCCGGAGGTCGGAGTCGGGCCCTGGGTCGGGGCGCCGCCGGCCGGCGATCACTGGGACCCCGAGCTGTTGGCCGAGGGCGACCGTCGCAACGTCGTCGACCGTTATCGCTACTGGCGGCACGAGGCGATCGTCGCCGACCTCGACACGCGTCGACACGGCTTCCACGTCGCGATCGAGAACTGGCAGCACGACTTCAACATCGGCTCGATCGTGCGCACGGCCAACGCGTTCCTCGCGGCGGAGGTGCACGTCGTCGGGCGGCGCCGGTGGAACCGGCGCGGGGCGATGGTCACCGATCGGTACCAGCACGTCCGCCACCACGAGACCGTCGCCGATCTCGTCGCGTGGGCGGTCGAGCACGACCTGCCGCTGCTCGGCATCGACAACGTCGAGGGCTCCGAGCCCCTCGAGTCGGCCACGCTGCCCGACCGCTGCGTCCTGGTGTTCGGGCAGGAGGGCCCGGGCCTGAGCGAGGAGGCGCGCACGGCCAGCGAGCGGCTGTTGTCGATCGCGCAGTTCGGCTCGACGCGGTCGATCAACGCCGGCGCGGCAGCGGCCGTCGCGATGCACGCCTGGGTCCGCCAGCACGCCGGCCCGTTCTGAGCCGGCGGTCAGCAGGTCGACAAACGCCAGAGTGTCTGACTAAAGTCAGACATATGGATCCCGTCGTGACGCCGTTGCGGAAGTTCAACCTCGCGTGGAGCCGCCGCGTCGGCGCGCTCGAGGAGTCGTTCCTCGGATCGGGCCGGGCGCTGGGCCCCAACCGTGTGCTCTTCGAGCTCGACGAGCAGGGCGTCGCGGTCGCGGAGCTGCGCGAGCGCCTCGGCCTGGACTCCGGCTACACGAGCCGGCTGCTGCGCCAGCTGGAGGACGAGGGGCTCGTCCGCGTCGAGGCTGATCCGGCGGACGCCCGGCGGCGACGCGTCGTGCCGACGCAGTCGGGCGTGGCCGCGCGCGCGGACCTGGAGCAGCGCTCGGAGCAGAAGGCGCGCGAGGTCGTGGGTCCGTTGAGCCCACGGCTGCAGCACCGACTCGCCGGCCTGCTGGCCGAGGCCGACCGGGTGCTGCGGTCGCCGGACGTCACGATCGTCGACGTGCCTCCCGCCGACCCGGACGCGCGGGCGGCGGTGGCGGCGTACCTGCGGGAGCTCGACGACCGGTTCGCGACGGGGTTCGACCCCGAGCAGGCGGCCCAGGACGAGGTCGAGTTCACGCGGGAGCGTGGCCTGTTCCTCGTCGCCCGGTCCGGGACGGACGTGGTCGGCTGTGGCGCGCTGCGGTGGCTGGGGTCCGACGTGGCGGAGATCAAGCGCATGTGGGTCAACCCCGACTGGCGAGGGCTCGGCGTCGCCCAGCGGCTGTTGTCGCGCCTCGAGGACGAGGCCGTGCGGAGCCACCGGCCGCTCGTGCGACTCGACACCCACGGCGACCTGGCTGCGGCGATCGCGATGTACCGGCGAGCGGGCTACGTCGAGGTGCCGCGTTACAACGACAACCCGTACGCCCAGCACTGGTTCGAGAAGCAGATCGACTGACGACCGGCGCTCAGCGGGCCGCGTGGGGTGCGCCTAGGCTCGGCGCCATGGCCCACGTCGTCGTGATCGGCGGTGACGCCGCCGGCATGAGTGCCGCGGCGGCGCTGCGTCGTCGTCTCCCGGACGCCTACGAGGTCGTCGTCCTGGAGCGGGGCGAGTGGACCTCGTACTCCGCCTGCGGCATCCCGTACTGGGTCGCCGGCGACGTCGAGTCGGCCGACGACCTCGTGGCCCGCAGCCCGGAGGAGCACCGGGCGAACGGCATCGACCTCCGCACCGGCACCGAGGCCGTCGCGATCGATCTCGAGGCGCGCGAGGTCGAGACCGAGCACGGTGACCGCATCGCCTTTGAGGTGCTCGTCGTTGCGACCGGCGCCGAGCCCGTGCGGCCCGATCTGCCCGGCATCGACGGCCAGGGCATCCTCGGCGTGCAGAACCTGGGCGACGGCCAGGCCGTCCTCGACGCCCTCGAGACGGATCCCCAGCACGTCGTGGTCGTCGGCAGCGGCTACGTCGGCCTCGAGATGGCCGAGGCGTTCGTGGCCCGGGGCATCCGCACGACGGTCGTCGAGAAGGCGCCCGTGCCCCTGTCGATCATCGAGCCGAGCTTGGGTGAGATCGTCGCCGACGCGATGCGGGGTCGGGGCATCGAGCTCCGCACCGGAGCAGCGGTGGAGGGATTCGAGCTCGACGACGACGGCCACGTCACGGGTGTCACGGTCGACGGTGAGGTGCTCCCGGCCGACCTGGTCGTGCTCGGCCTCGGCGTCACCGCTCGTTCGGCGCTCGCTGCCGAGGCCGGCCTGCCCACTGGCGTCAAGGGTGGCATCGTCACCGACGCGCGGCAGCGGGTCGCGGGCGCCGACCGTGTCTGGGCCGCCGGTGACTGCGTCGAGACCCGCGACCGCACGACCGACCTGCCCCTGCACCTGCCGCTCGGCACACACGCCAATAAGCAGGGCATGGTCGTGGCCGACGACGTCGCGTCCACGCTGCTCGGCGAGCCGAACCGCCTGACGTTCCCCGGCGTCGTGCAGACCGCCATCACCAAGTTCTGTGCCCTCGAGATCTCCCGCACCGGGCTAGGCGAGCAGCAGGCGAAGGACGCCGGCCTCGATCCCGTGGTGGTCTCGATCGAGACGAGTGACCGAGCGGGATACATGCCCGAGGCCGGCTCGATGACGGTGCTCCTCGTGGCCGACCGCGGATCGCGGCGCCTGCTCGGCCTGCAGGTCGTCGGCACCGAGAACGCTGGGCTCCGGGTCGACGCCGCGGCCACGGCCCTCACGGCCGGCATGACGGTCGACGACGTCGTGATGCTCGACCTCGCCTACGCGCCGCCGTTCGCCTCCGTCTGGAGCCCGATCCAGGTCGCGGCCCGCGCGGCGGTCAAGGCCCTCGGCGCCTGAGCGCCGCAGGGCTGGAATACTGGCGCGCATCACTTGTCCGTGACCCCCTTCCTCGTGACCCAGGAGCGTTCATGCCCGTCGCCACTCCCGAGATCTACGCCGAGATGCTCGACAAGGCCAAGCGCGAGTCGTACGCGTACCCGGCCATCAACGTCTCGAGCTCGCAGACCCTGAACGCGGCCCTCGCGGGCTTCGCCGAGGCCGAGAGCGACGGCATCATCCAGATCTCCACCGGTGGTGCCGAGTACCTCTCCGGCCCGACCGTCAAGGACATGGTGTCGGGCTCACTGGCCTTCGCCTCGTTCGCGCAGGAGGTCGCCAAGAAGTACCCCGTCAACGTCGCGCTGCACACCGACCACTGCCCCAAGGACAAGCTCGACGGCTTCGTCCGGCCGCTCATCGCGGCCTCGGAGGAGCGCGTCAAGGGCGGCGGCCTGCCGTACTTCCAGTCGCACATGTGGGACGGCTCGGCCGTGCCGCTGGAGGAGAACCTCGAGATCGCGAAGGACCTCCTGGCGCGCGCGTCGGCCGCCAAGATCATCCTCGAGGTCGAGATCGGCATCGTCGGCGGCGAGGAGGACGGCGTCGAGGGCGGCATGGGTGAGCACCTCTACACGACCCCCGAGGACGCCCTCGCCACCGCAGCCGCGCTCGGCGTGGGCGAGCAGGGGCGCTACCTGACGGCGCTGACGTTCGGCAACGTGCACGGCGTCTACAAGCCGGGCAACGTCACGCTGCGTCCGGAGATCCTCAAGGCCGCCCAGGAGGCCGTCGCCGCGCAGTACGGCAAGGAAGCGCCGTTCGACCTGGTGTTTCACGGCGGCTCGGGCTCGCTGCCCGAGGAGATCTCGGCCGCGGTCGACTACGGCGTCGTCAAGATGAACGTCGACACCGACACGCAGTACGCGTTCACGCGTCCGGTCGCCGGACACATGCTCGCGAACTACGACGGCGTCCTGAAGGTCGACGGCGAGGTCGGCAACAAGAAGCAGTACGACCCCCGCGCCTGGGGCAAGGCCGCCGAGGCCGGCATGGCCGCCCGCATCGTCCAGGCCTGCACCGAGCTCCGGAGCACCGGCACCAAGCTCTGACCCGAACCGCGGTTTCCCACGAGACCGCTCGAATCCCGCGCCGCGCGCACGAAACTTCGTGTGCGTGACGCGGGATTTCTGGGTTCACCCAGAAATCCTGGTGGTCAGGCGGCGAGGTGTCCGAACTGGCGGCGGGACTGCTCCATCCCGGCGCGGAGCTCGGCGGCGACGACGCGCCGACGGGCCCCGGCCAGCTGGGGCCAGATGATCCGGGTCATGCCCCACCCGAGCCGACGGATCGCGTCCTCGCGGACCTTCTCGTGCGCGAGGTCGTGCCCGGTCTGGTACTTCAGCATCCCGTCGAACTCGCCTAGGTGCCGGTACTCGCGCCACCCGAAGTCCGAGATGCCGACGAGCACACCGTCCTCGTCGTGGATCGGCACCTGGAGATCGGGCCGGGGCAGTCGGAACTCGCGCATCAGGTACCGCGAGCGTGACTCGCCGGCTGACTCGGACCGGGCGTCGCTCAGGGTGAGGGTCAGCTTCGCGTGCCGAGCCCGACGCCAGTCCGCGTGAGCGCGGGCTTCACGGAGGAGCTCGTCGTGGTCGGTCAGGCCGAGGTGCTGCATCGAGTCGACGATGACGAGCCCTGACTCGGTCGTCTCGCGGACCGCGACGTCCCAGGCGGTCCGTGCGCCGCGGGTGACGAGGAGGCCGTCGATCTCGGTGACGTCGTCCTTGACGAGGGTCGCCACGTGGTGCGCGACGCCGGCCTGGTGGCGGCCGCGCCCGGTGTCGAGGCGAGTGACGTGCACGTGTTCGAGGTCGACACCCCAGACTGAGGCGCCCTGCAGGATCGCGGCCGAGTGGTGGGAGAACACGACCTTCCCGGCGAATCGCGTGGCCACGGCGTGGCAGCGGATGACGTGCTGCTCCTCGGGCCGAAGACGAGCGTGCTCGGGCGGTGCGTAGAGGCCGACGCCGATCCGGAGAAGCGCGCCGTCGCGCACGGCGGCTGTCAGGATTCGGTCATCGAGGCCGTGCTCGAGCACCTCGGGGCGGGTCAGGAACCCACGGTCGGCGAGCAGTTGGTCGAGGTCCGGATGCATGCGCCGAGGATCGACCACCGGCGTCCCGCGGTCGAACGGATGCCCACAGGGCCGATGCGGAAACCAGGGTTCGCCCAGGAATCCCGCGTCGAGCGCACGAAGTTTCGTGTGCTCGACGCAGGATTCGAGCGGTCTCGTGGGAATCCGGGACGGGTGGCCGTGTCGACACGAAACGTGGACGACACGCGACCTCACACGGTCTTGTTCCGGGGGAAACCACTTCGAAACGGCCGGGCCGTGGACTTGATCCATGACCACGGGCCACCTCGACTCCCACCGCCACATCGGGCGGCTGCCGGAGTTCGCGTTCTACGGTGGTCCGCCGATCCAGGCCGACGTGACCGCCAAGGCGACCGTCGCCGAGTTCATCGCGACCCTCGACGACGAGGGTACCGAGCGCGCGCTGGTGCTGCCGAACTACGGCGTGCCGATCCCCGACGCCGCGTTCGACCTGAACCCGCTCGCGATCGAGGCGGCGCAGAAGGACGACCGCGTCAGCTGCGGCCTGTGGGTCTCGCCCAAGGCGTCTGACGCCGAGCGCAACGACGGCGCGCTCGCCCTCGCGACGGAGCACGGCGTCAAGGCGCTCAAGACGAGCTTCCTCCTCGGCGGCTCGCCCACTGACCCCGACTGCGCCGAGCAGATCGACCGGATCTTCACGACCGCGGCCCAGCACGACCTCGTGGTGCACGTGCACACCTCGCCGGGCGCCGCGAGCGACATCGACCAGATCGGCCACCTCGTCGAGAGGTACGGCGACGACACCAAGATCCACCTCGTCCACCTGGGCGGCGGCATGAGCGGCCACATGAAGCTCATCGGGGGCCGGCTCTTCGACTGGATCGAGGCCGGCAAGCAGGTCTACACCGACACGAGCTGGACGATCGGCTTCGCCCCGCTGTGGCTCGTGAGCGAGATCGAGAAGCGCGGGATCGGCCACGACCGGATCCTCTTCGCGACCGACGCGCCGTGGGGCGACTTCGCCGGCGAGCACGCCCGTCTCGCGGCCGCCGCGGGCGACGGCGAGCTCGCCGACCACTTCTTCCACCGCAACTTCGAGGCGCTCTACGGCACGTGACCTCGATCCCCAGCCCTGGCCCGCAACGGCGCGACGCCAGCACCGCAGGACCCGGCCCGACCACCCACCGCAGCACAGCAGTCCGACACCCACCAGGAGAACTCATGACCGACATCGACGACCAGATCGCCGCCAACATCGAGGCCTCGCTCGGCGAGATCGCCCACCCGTCGCTGCCGAAGGGCACGAACCTCTACGGCTCGACCAAGATCTTCCCCGACTACCAGGCCGAGGAGGGGCAGTCGTACTTCACGCTGATCCATGGCATCCCGCACGAGTCGTCGGTCAGCTTCGTCGCGATCCTGCAGGCCACCCGCGCGCTGCGGAAGGGCTTCGAGACCGCGATCTACTTCTACGGTCCTGGCACCCTGGCGGTCTCGGCCAACCGCGGCTTCCCGACCACGGGCGACGCCGGCTTCCCGGGCGAGCTCAACATGAACGGCTCGATCGAGACCTACATCGCCGAGGGGGGCACGGTCTTCGCGTGCCGCTTCGGCCTGGCGCTGCACGGCATCCGCGAGGAGGACCTGATCGAGGGCGTCATCCCCGCCCACCCGCTCGACGTGCAGGACGCGATCATCCACTACGCCCGCAAGGGCGCCATCATCAACTCGGTCTACAACCTCTGATCCCGATCACGACCAGGGACTGAGGAGACCACATGAACGCGCCCGGCTGCGGGGCCACCGCCACCCGCACCAGCACCCGAGTCGACGTCGCCATCCAGGGCATCCGCCTGCTCGATGCGCCGGTCAGCCGGCAGTCGGGCGCGGGACCGAGCGATGACGGTCACGTGCTGCTCGGGGGGATCGGGACCGCGATCCCGATCAACCCCGACAGCCCGTTCACGATCAACCGGGGGCGCCTGCTCCTCGACGGGGCCGACACCGGCCTCGGCGTGGAGCCGGTGCGCCGCCCGAGGTTCTACGACCTCGAGACGGCCGACGGCGTCTCCTACGAGAAGATCGCCCGCCTGCACTCGGCCAACGTGCTCGCGACGACCGTCGTGCAGACGTGCGTGCGGTACGACGAGGCCGAGCGCTGCCGCTTCTGCGCGATCGAGAAGTCGCTCGAGGCGGGCTCGACCATCGCGGTCAAGACGCCCGCACAGATCGCCGAGGTCGCGAAGGCTGCGCACGACCTCGACGGCATCACGCAGATGGTCATGACGACCGGCACGTCGAACGGCCGGGACCGCGGCGCGACCCACCTGGCCCGCTGCGTGCGGGCCGTGCGCGAGGTGTTGCCCGACCTCGCGATCCAGGTGCAGTGCGAGCCGCCGGCGGACCTGCAGACCATCACCGACCTGTACGAGGCGGGGGCACGCTCGATCGGCATCCACGTCGAGTCGATGGACGACGACGTGCGCCGGCGCTGGATGCCGGGCAAGTCCACGGTGCCGCTCGACGAATACCGCGCCGCCTGGCGCGAGGCCGTGCGCGTGTTCGGTCACAACCAAGTCTCGACCTACTTGCTGGTGGGCCTCGGCGAGGACCCCGACGAGATGGTCGAGGCCGCGCAGGAGCTCGTCGACATGGGCGTCTACCCGTTCGTCGTGCCGTTCCGGCCGCTGGCCGGCACGCTCGCGACCGACGTCGACCACGTGCCGCCGCCCCCGGCGGAAGTGCTGCAGGACGTCACCCGCCGCGTCGCCCACGCCCTGATGGAGGCCGGCATGCACGGCTCCGACCAGGCCGCCGGCTGCGCCGCGTGCGGTGCCTGCAGCGTCCTGCAGTCCGAGGGGGCCTGATCCCCGTGACGATCAACCCGGCCTACGTCGACCGCGGCATCCTGACCGGCACGCGTCCGACGCCCGCCCCGACCTTCCTGGTCGAGCAGGCGCAGACGCGCGCCGAGCTCGACGCCTACCGCGCGCTGCGCCGTGAGGTGTTCGTGGCGGAGCAGGGCATCTTCGCCGGTGACGACGCCGACCGCGTCGACGACGACCCCCGTTCGATCGTCCTCCTGGCCCGCACGCCGGAGGGCGCGCTGCTCGGCGGCGTGCGGATCGCGCCGGCGGTCGAGGGTCGCGACATCGGGTGGTGGGCCGGCAGCCGCCTGGCCGTGAGCGCCGCCGCCCGCACCCACGCCGGCATCGGCG
>JAHEXN010000291.1 GCA_023252095.1 Actinomycetes bacterium
CCGGGCCAACGCGATCTGGGAGCGACTCGGCAGTGCCGACACCCCGGCCGCGCAGTACAGCCGGGCGCGGGCTGCGACCCTGGCGCGCGAGCGCGCCGAGCTCATCCGCATCCGCGGTGAGGGCACGGTCGACCAGTCGGTGCTGCAGCGCGTGCTCGATGCACTGGACGTGGAGGAGTCGATCCTCGACCGGTTGGCGGAGGACGAGTCCACCGTCGGACGCGAGGTCGACCTGCGCGCGACGTACGACCCGGCCGGCGCCTGCGAGCACCTGCGCGGGGCGTGCGAGGTGCCGCGACCCACGTCGCCCACGGGCTGCGAGGAGTGCCTGCGCGACGGGGCGAAGTGGGTGCACCTGCGGATCTGCATGGAGTGCGGGCACGTGGGCTGCTGCGACTCCTCGGAGGGCAAGCACGCCACCGCGCACTTCCACGAGACCGGCCACCCCGTCATGCGCAGCTTCGAACCGGGCGAGGCCTGGCGCTGGTGCTTCGTCGACGAGGAGACGGGTTAGCCAAACCGCTGGTTGTGGTACCCCTTTCGAGGCTCGCTCGTTCCTCGCTCGCACCTCAAGGGGCGGGGTGCGAGCCGAGTCGGCGGAGGCCGATCGCGGCGAGCGCGAGGACCTCGGCGATCGCGAGCGTGACGCCACTGGCGACCGTGCCGGCCAGCACCCGGCCGGCGCGACCGGCCGAGTCCGGCATGCCCTCGGGGGCGATCGCGTCCGGCGCGACGACGGCCACGACGACGAGCGTGCCGATCAACAGCACGGGCGGCGCGAACATCGAGTTCCACAGCTGGTGCGGTGCCACGGCGAGCGGAACCGTGAGCGAGGCCAGGACGACGCCGATCGAGGTGACGATGCCGAGACGGCCGTCAGTGAGGTCGAGCAGAGCGGCCGCCCCGATCAGGAGCGCCGCACCGCACGCGGCCCCCACGAGCGTGAGGTCGCGCTGCGCGAGGGCGGCAGGCGCCGCCATTCCAGCCATGTTCCGACGGTAGGCCCAGGGTCGGACGGTTCGTCGGACGCGGGAGGCAGACTGGTGCCGTGTCGACGAACGATGAGCCCGACGGCGAGCTGCGAGGCTGGTACCCGGACGTCACGACCGATCGCTTCACGCTGCGTCCGTACCAGGACGACGATGCCCCCGAGGTGCTCGCCATCCACTCGCTGCTCGAGGTCGTGCGGTGGCTCGACAACCCCCCTTTCACCCTGCTCCAGACGCTCGACGAGGCCCGGGCCAAGATCGATGGCTACCACCGTGCCGAGTCCGAGAACCCGTTGTGCGCGTTCCGGGCGATCGTCGCCCGCGACACCGGCCGGGTCGTGGGCACGGTCATGGTGTCGCGGGCCATCCGCCTCGACGGCACCGACCTGGGGGAGTACCAGCTCGGCTGGCACCTGCACCCCGACGCCCAGGGTCGGGGATACGCGTCCGCGGCAGCTCGGCTCATCGCGCACCAGGGCGTCACGGCCGGCCACGAGGAGCTGTTGATCGGGATGTATCCCGACAACGAGCCATCGGCGGCGGTCGCTGCGAAGCTGGGCGCCGAGGATCTCGGGATCGGCCCCGACCTCTGGTACGGCGGCGACGGGCACAACTTCGTCCTGCGACCCGAGCACCTGGCGCACGTCGAGACCGAACGGCTCGTGCTGCGCCGGTTCACGCGCCACGACCTCGACGTGCTCGCCGACCTCTGGTCGCGGCCGGAGGTGGCGCGCTGGAGTGGGCCGCGTCGGCCACGGGCGCGCGAGGAGGTGCGCGAGGGTCTCGCCAATCATCCCGGCCGTGCCGGCACTCATCCCTCCACCGCGGTGCTCGCGATCGTGCCCAAGGGGGAGGAGCGCCCGGTCGGCATCGCACTGCTCGTGCCGCTGCCGTCCAGCAGTGGCATCGACCGTGACGACATCGAGATCGGGTGGCACCTGTTCCCCGAGGCCCAGGGCCGCGGATACGCCACCGAGGCTGCGCGGGCTCTGGTCGAGCGGGCGGCTGCCGGCCGCATCCGCGAGGTGCTCGCCGTCACCGACCCAGCCAACGAGGCGTGGCAGGCCGTGTGCCAGCGCCTGGGCATGACCGACCTCGGCATCCGCGACGACTGGTACAACTCCTCGCTGCGCGCCTTCCGTCTCGCCACCTCCTGACCTAGCGGCGATTCGGCCCTATGCGGGTCTGCGCGCGGTGAGGGTGAAGCTCGCCGCGAGCCGCTCGGGCCGGTCGGCGAGCCGGAACTCGCCCGGATGCTCGGGGTGCGGTTCCATCAGCTCCTGGAGGGCTCGCCACGGGACGCTGTCGTGCTCGGCGAGCGACTCCACCACCAGGCCGTGGCGCAGGAGGGCGGAGACGGTCTCGCCGATGCCGTGCTGCCACTCGTGGCTGGGCAAGGCGGCGAGCTTCTCATCGGTCTCGGCGTAGGTCTCGTCGCCGTCGAAGACCAGCGGTTCGGGCCGCTCGAAGTAGGGGTAGGTCAGCTCCATGCGGCCGTCGACCGGCTCGAGGGTGCCGAGCATCGGATGGCTCTCGCGGATGAACAGCCGACCACCCGGTTTCAGCAGGGCGGCAACCACCTCGGCCCACCGGTCGATGGACGGCAGCCAGATGATGGCGCCGATCCCGGTGTAGACGAGGTCGTAGGTGCTGTCGAGCGCAGTGACGGCGTCGTAGACGTCGGCCTCGACGTAGGAGATGTCGGCGTCGGTCTCCGCCGCGAGGCGACGTGCCTCGGCGAGCGACGCGGGGGAGAGGTCGAGGCCCGTGACCCGGGCGCCGAGGCGGTGCAGGCTCAGCGTGTCCGTGCCGATGTGGCACTGCAGGTGCACGGCGTCGAGGCCGGAGATCTTGTCCAGGCGCGGCAGGTCGAAACGGACCACGTCGCTGATGGCGTCGGGATCGTGGCGGAACCGGTCGAGGTCGTAGTCGACCGAGCGGGCGTGCGCGGCGGCGCGGCTGTCCCACATGGCGCGGTTGATCGCGAGGTAGTCGTCGGTCATGGTCTGGACCCTAACGAGCCGGGCCGGCGTCGAGCAGGTCACGCAACCGGCGATTCGAGGCCAGCCGACGCGGCCAGTAGGCTGTCTCCTCGTGGCTCTCTCCATCGGCATCGTCGGCCTGCCCAACGCCGGCAAGTCCACGCTCTTCAACGCGCTGACCAAGAACGACGTGCTCGCCGCGAACTATCCGTTCGCCACGATCGAGCCCAACGTCGGCGTCGTCGGGGTGCCCGACGAGCGGCTCGCCAAGCTCGCCGAGATCTTCGGCTCGGAGAAGATTCTCCCGGCCACGGTGCAGTTCGTCGACATCGCCGGCATCGTGCGCGGTGCCTCGGAGGGTGAGGGCATGGGCAACAAGTTCCTGTCCCACATCCGTGAGTCCGACGCGATCTGCCAGGTCACCCGCGTGTTCCGCGACGAAGACGTCACGCACGTCGACGGCGAGGTCAACCCCAGCAGCGACATCGAGACGATCTCGATCGAGCTCGTGCTGGCCGACTTGCAGACCGTCGACAACGCCCTGCCGCGCCTCGACAAGGAGTCGCGCAAGGACAAGTCGCTCGTGCCCGCCCTCGAGGAGACCAAGAAGGCCAAGGAGGCGCTCGAGGCCGGTGACGGTGTGCTGAAGGCGGGCCTCGACCTCGACCTGTTGCGCGACCTGCACCTCATGACGTCCAAGCGCTTCATCTACGTGTTCAACTGCGACGCCGACGAGCTGAACGACGACGCGCTGAAGGACCGCATGCGCGCCTTGGTCGCCCCGTCGGAGGCGATCTTCCTCGACGCCAAGGGCGAGGCCGAGCTGGTCGAGCTGGGTGACGACGAGGACGCCGAGCAGATGCGCGCCGAGATG
>JAHEXN010000048.1:0-9895 GCA_023252095.1 Actinomycetes bacterium
CGATCAGCAGCACGGCGGCAACTAGGCGTGACCACCGTGGCGACGAGTCGCCGGCGCCCTGCGGTAGCCGCATCCCGCCGAGGTCCTCGTTGTCGGTCAGCCCGAAACCCGTCCCGGAGTAACCGCTGGCGGAGTTCTGCCGCTTCAGTCGCTCGTACTCCGCGTCGTCCGCCGATGCGTGACCCACGATGACCACCGCTCCTCGAGTCGTCGAGACCTCATCCTCATCGGGTCCAGTGCCCGGGGCAAGGGCCGAGGCGCGAGCGGCTGCCGTGCCGGCGCACGGGCACCTGTTGTTCACCTTCCTGTACAAACGTACGGGTCCACGCATCTGACGAGGGGGACGACGATGGTGCACCGGGAATCGGTCGCGCGCGCGGCGGTGACCGTGGCGTGCGGGGCTGGCCTGATCCACGCGATCGCGAGCCTGTACTGGGCGCTCGGCGGATCGTGGCTGCTCGGCACGGTCGGCAACTGGGCGGTCGAGCTGGTCGAGGAGTCGCCGGTCGGTGCCGGGCTGCTGCTCGGACTCATCGCCCTGGCCAAGGCTGCGGCGGCGATCATCCCGGTCCTCGTCGACCGCAGGCGGATGCCGTGGCCCCGACTCTGGCGGGGGCTCTGCTGGGTCGGCGGGCCGGTGCTCGTCGTGTACGGAGCGCTCAACGTCGTCGTCAGCGTCGCGGTGCTGACCGGCCTCCTCGAGCCGGAAGGCGGCTACGACGCGGCCGCGATGGTGGGGCATGCGCTTCTGTGGGACCCGCTCTTCCTGATCTGGGGTGCGGCGCTTGTCATCTGGCTTCGGCTCACGGTCCATCGCCACCTCGCATCGGCGGAATCGTCATGACCACCCTGTTCGCCGTCCTTGTCCTGGTCCTCGGGCTCACGCGACTCGTCCTCTTCATCGCCCTGCACCGGGTCGAGAGCGACGACAACGTCGTGGACCACGCCGTGAGCAGCGGCTGATCGATAGCCTCGCTCCATGAGCGCGATCGCGGACCACCGGCCCTCGGTATCGGCGGACCCCCGCCTGTACCTGGGACCTGGCGACGTCGTCGAGTCCGATCACCCAGCAGTCCGTGCACTCGGTAGCGACCTGCGTCGCGAGCATCCGTCCGACGTCGACTTCGCCCGAGCCGCCTTCGAGTGGGTGCGGGACACGATCGCCCACGCCTATGACGTGCAGGATCGGCGGGTCACGCTCGCGGCTTCCGAGGTCCTGCGTGAGCAGGTAGGGCTCTGCTACGCCAAGGCTCACCTGCTCGCGGCGGTGCTGCGCAGCCAAGGCGTGCCCACGGCCCTGTGCTACCAGCGCCTCGCCGACGACGACGGGCACGTCGTCCACGGCCTTGTCGCCGTGCACCTCGAGGGCGGGTGGCACCGCCAGGACCCGCGCGGCAACAAGCCCGGGGTCGACGCGCAGTTCTCGCTCGGCACGGAACAGCTCGCCTGGCCCGTCGATCCGAGCCTGGGGGAGCGGGACTACGACCGCCTGTACGTCTCGCCGGCACCGGAGGTCGTCGCGACCCTCCGGGCGGCGGACGACATCCTGACCTGCACGTTGCCATCCGACCTGACGTGAGCAGGGTGGCACCGTGACGACGTGGCCGACCGACCTCGCAGGTGTCGTCGCGCTGCCGGACGGACGCCTCGTGCGAGGACGCGCTCTTCGTCGCGGCGATCCGTCGGACGAGCCTGCCCCGGACCTCGGCGTGTATCTCACCGCAAAGCCGTACGACGAGCGGCGATGGGAGTCGCGTTGGGTGCGCTGGCCCGACTTCCGGCTCCCGGCGGATCCTTCAGACGCGATCACTGCTCTGCGCGAGGTCCACGAGCGATCCGCCGAGGAGCGGGTGGAGATCGCCTGCGGCGGGGGACGTGGACGGACCGGTACCGCCATCGCGCTGCTCGCCCGACTTTCCGGCGTGCCGGCCGAGGAGGCCGTGCCATGGGCACGGCTCCACTACCGTCCGGGCGCTGTCGAGACGCCGTGGCAGCGGCGCTTCGTCCGCCGCGTCGAGCTCGACCTCACATAGTCGACCTGGGTGATGGTCGACTGCTCGTGACGACTCTCGCGCACGAGAGCCGTATCTGACCGACGTGCGCCAGGCGTTCACCGCTCATGCGCCGAGCGAAGGGCGAGGGTGACGCCGAAGGGTTCCCTTGATGAGGTTTTCGTCCGCACGTACACTTTTACGTACCTAGGAGGTCAGAGATGAAGACGATGTCGTACAGCGAGTCGCGGAAGCGCTACGCCGAGGTGCTCGACTCGGTCGTCGACGACCGTGAGGAAGTCGTGATCACACGCGCCGGGCACGAGCCGGCCGTCATCGTCTCCCTCGACGACTACGAGTCCCTCAAGGAGGCCGCCTACCTGCTGCGGAGTCCGGCCAACGCGCGCCGGCTGCTGGCCTCGATCGAGGAGCTGGAGGCGGGGCGGGGCGAGCAGCGGGATCTGCTCGATTGAGCATCGTCTTCAGCTCGACCGCCTGGGACGACTACGTGTGGTGGCAGCAGCAGGACCGCAAGCTGCTGAAGCGCATCAACCAGCTGATCCGCGACATCGAGCGCAACGGCAACGAGGGCATCGGCAAGCCGGAGCCGTTGAAGCACGGGTTCCACGGCTTCTGGTCCCGCCGCATCAACGATGAGCACCGTCTCGTGTACAAGCTGGTCGGCGACGAGGTCCGCATCGCGGCCTGCCGCTACCACTACGAGGGATAGCGGCCAGCCGCTTCGGTCCTAGATCCCCTCGGACCACCGTCGGGCCGTGACCCACACGCTGCCGGCGATGACGACCAGCCCGGCGCTTGCCAGCGCTGGCCCTCGGTCGCCGATCGTGCCGAGGGTCACCGAGCCGAGGGCCGGGCCGACCACGGCGCCGAGGTTGAGGGCGACGGCCGCGTAGGCGCCACCCAACGTCGGTGCCGAGCGGGCTGAGGCGACGATCCGGCCGATCAGGGTGGAGCCCGCCGCGAACGACATCGCTCCCTGGACGCCGACCGCGACCCACAGTGCGGCCGGGGTGGCGAAGCTGATGGCCAGCACGATCCAGCCGAGCGCGAGCGCCGGAAGCGCCAGCGCGATGATCCGGCGCCAGTGTCGGTCCGCGAGACGCCCGGCGACGTTGACTCCCAGGAATGCGCCGATCCCGAACATTGCCAGCAAGCCCGGCACGGCGCGATCGGAGCCCCCGCCCGGGCCCGTCGCCATGACCGCGAGGTAGGTGAACGAGCAGAACGTCGCACCGTTCACCAGCACCCCGAGCAGGAGCGCGACCTGCAGTGGTCGCGTCCTCAGCGCGGCGAGCTCCTCGCGCACGGACGGGCCAGGTTCACCGGGATCCACCCCGTCACGGCCGGTCGGCGTCGCGACCATCACGGCGAACAACGCGGGCAGGCAGAGCGCGACGATCGCCCACAGGGTCGACCGCCAGCCGAGCAGGTCGCCCACGAGCGCTCCGGCAGGAACGCCGGCGACGAGTGCGAGCGTCGTGCCGCCGAGGATCACCGAGAGGCCACGGGCCTGCCGGTCGGCCGGCACGACCTGGGTGACGGTGGAGAGCGCGACGGCGAGGAAGCCGGCATTCGCCAGGGCTGCGACGACCCGGCTCAGCAGCAGGACGCCGAAGCTGTCGGTGAGCGCCCCCAGCACGTGGGCGGCGATGAACAGGGCCAGGAAGCCGGCGAGCGTCCACCGCGGTGACCAACGCCGGCCCAGGGCCGCCATCGCCGGCGCGCCGAGGGCCATGCCGAGGGCGAAGGCCGACGTCAGGAGACCGGCCTGGCCGACCGAGACGTCGAGGTCGGTGGCGATGCCGGGCAGCAGCCCGGCCAGGACGAATTCCGAGGTTCCCTGGGCGAAGACCGCCAGGGCGAGCAGGTACAGCAGAGCAGGCATGAGTGAGCCTTCCGGGGCAGAGCGTGGGAAGTGGGCGCGATGGCACACCGGTGCTCCGGATGCTGATCAGCCAGCGGACGCGCGATGGGCGTCGTCAGTGGCGAGGGTCGTGAGGAGGCATCTCGGGCTACCGGTGGACCGGTAGCCCCGCTCTGGATGCTTCGGGTGAGCTCACCTCTGCAGGCTATCGGGGACGGGGAGCGGTGATCACTCGACCTCGCGTGCAAGCAGCTTGAGCTCGTCGCGACGCGTCAGGCCCGCCTTCCGGTCGCGATCGAGGCCTCGGTCGCGCTCGTCGGCCAGGGTGTCGGCGATGGTCTCCGTGAGCGGGCGTCGGACGAGGCCCAGCTCTCGCGACCACGAATCGTCCATCTGACCCATCCCGTGGTGGCTCGCAGGAAGCCACAGGGGAAGAGAGCGCGGGCCGGCCCACTCGTGCACGTCGTGGTCGCGCAGCCACTCCGGTGACGCCCCAACGCGTCGGCCGGCGAACTCGGCGACGCGCGCCGAGAGGGCGATGAGCTCGCCCACCGTGGTCGGCTCGCCAGCTCCGTGGACGATACCGGTCGTGCGGTTCTCGGCCGAGCGCACGATCCAGCGCGCAAGGTCACGCACGTCGATGACCTGCATGGGCTGGGTGGCGACGTCCGGCACCAGGACCGGCCCGGTGCCGGCGAGATCGAGCCGGGCGACGTAGTGACCGAGGCGGTCGGAGCGATCCCCGGGGCCTCCGATGAGCCCGGCGCGGATGATGAGTCGCTGCGGCAGCGTGCGCACGGCCTGCTCGCACGCCACCTTGGCCTGGCCGTACTCCTCGGCCGTGGCCTCATCGCCCAGCACAGGCTCGAGCAGCGGCGACGTCTCCGTGAGCGGTCCACTCTGGTCGGCGTAGACCGACCCGGTGGACACGAACGTCCAGTGCGACGCCCTCGCTCCGAGTGCCTCGACAGCGGCCCGCACCTGGCCCGGCTGTCGCGAGACGTCGACGACAGCGTCCCAGTGGCGGTCGGCGACCTCGCGGTACGCGTCGGGATGGTCGCGGTCGGCGCGGACCCACGCCGTTCCCTCCGGCGGTCGGCCGGACTCACCGCGGGCGAGGCACGTGATGTCGTGACCCCGGGTCGCTGCCTCCTGCGCGATCTGTCCGCCGACCCACGACGTCCCGCCCAGGACGAGCATCGATCTCATGGGACCCAGCCCAGCATGGACCGTCGTCGGGCAACAGGCCGGTTCACTTTCGGCGCAATGTCATCGACGGTGGGGCGGTGCCAGCGGGCCGCCCTGGACCGAGCAGCACCAGGCCCGATCGGCGGAGCGTTCGACGGTCCACGGTCCTGCGCTGACGCTACTGAGGTCGGATTCGCAGTCCCGTGTACGTGCGGAGGGCTGTGGTGAAGACGGGGAAGTTGGCGATCCCGCTCTCCATCACCGCGGCGCGTTGTCGGCGTTGCCGACCCCGCACGACCACGTGGGTCCAGTTGTTCTCACTGTCGTGCTCGTAGGCCACCGACTCGATCTCGTCCCACCTGATCGGCTGGCCTCCCAGCACCAGAGCAGATGGCTGGAGGGTCACGGCGCCCAGGTCGATCGACTCCCCGGCTCGGAGGCGCTCGTCGAACGTGGCGAGTGCGGCGGCGATGGACGACTCCTTGATGAGCGTCTCCACCTCACCGCTCATGCCTGCCCGGTCCGGCCCACCCTCGATGCCGACCTGCCCGCTCTCGAAGTACAACACTCGGGGCCAGGGCGCCGCCTCGAGTCTCCCGCGGCGAATCATCCGTATGCCGTCGGCGTGCACACCGACGTACTCGTTGCCGCGCCACCGCACGAACAGCCCAATGCTCACGGCCGCCACCCCCATCGCCACGGGGGTCAGCCAGCCCCACGCGGCTCCCTCGGCGGCGCGGGGCACGAACACGAGACCGAACACCCCGACGGACACCGCGCCCAAGACGCCCCCCGCCGAGACGTAGCCCTCGTGGAACACGGCCGGACCACCGCTGGCGCACTCGGGGCGATCGCCCGCGACGAGCGGAGCCGCCCTCACGTCTCGCCGCCAGGCCACGATGAGTGCGACCAGGAACCCGAGCGAGGCGAGCACGAAGCCCGACCCGACGGCAAGGCCGACGAGTCGCACCTGTTCTCGCTCGCTCGTGCCGAGCGTGGCCGCGTACACGACACCGCTGACCCCGACCAGTCCCAGCCACACGGCCGAGCCGACCGAGAACCTCGTGAAGCCCCGCAACGCCTCGGCGTGGGCGTCGGCCGGAGGCGGTGCGGGGCACGTCGCGCAGGAGCATGCCCTCGGCCCCGAACCAACGCAGCGCGTGCACGCTCAGGCCCGTGGCGCTGGCCGCCTGGCCGATCGTCAGCAGATCGGGCATCGTCTCCTCTTGACCTTGAGTCGACTCTAGATCCTAGCGTCGAAGCCATGACGACGACGCAGCTCGAGACCGGGTTCGACCGCGAGACCACCGCCGCCGAGGTGGTGGAAGGGGTGGACCTCTCCGGCCGATTCGCGATCGTAACGGGCGGGTACTCCGGGATCGGCCTGGAGATGACCCGTGCCCTCGCGTCGGCGGGGGCCGACGTCCTCGTCCCGGCCCGCCGGCCCGACGTGGCGAGGTCGGCGCTCGGGCCGCTCGCGGAGGTCACCTCCCTGGACCTGACGGACCCGCGGTCGATCCGGCGCTTCGCCTCGCACCTCGTCGATCGAGGGCGGCCGGTCGACGTGCTCATCCATGGAGCGGGAGTCATGCGGCGCACGCGCGATCTCGTCGGCCCGGGCTGGGAGACGCACCTCGCGGTGCATCACCTGGGGCCGCATCTGCTGACCAGCCTCGTTCTCCCGGTCGTCGCCGATGTCGGGCGCGTGGTGATGCTGAGCTCGGCGGGGCACTTCCTGTCTGACATCCGCTGGGACGACCTGCACTTCGGGCGAGCGGTTGAGTACGACCCCTGGGTTGCCTATGGGCAGTCGAAGACGGCCTGCGCGCTTGCCGCGATCTACCTCGACGACGCGCTGGCGGAGCGAGGTGGCCACGCCTTCGCGGTCCACCCCGGCAGCATCCTGACGCCGCTGCAGCGGGAGATCCCGGTCGAGGAGCAGCGTCGCCTGGGGTGGATCGACGCCGGGGGCCGCCCGCCGGCGGGGTTCAAGAACACCGAGCAAGGTGCGGCCACCGCTGTGTGGGCAGCCACGTCGCCGCTCCTGGACGCCCACGGCGGCGCCTACCTCCAGGACTGCAATCTGGCGGCCGCCGCGACCTCGGACGACATGCTCATCGGCGGAGTGAAGCCATGGGCTCAGGACCGGGCGTCGGCCGAGCGTCTGCGCGTGCTCTCGGAGAAGCTCATGGGTGCGTTGGTCGAGAACTGACGCCAGCGTCAGGTGAGGCCGTCTGGCGACCTCCGTCACGAGTGTGTGGTGGCCGGCACCGCGTCAACGCAGCTGAAGCGGGGTGCGAGCGAAGTGAAATCGGAGGGCGCGTGGCCCGCCTCGATCGTCATGCGTTCGACGCTACGTCCTGGAGTCCACTCCAACGCAACCCTCCAGGAGCCCCGTGATCGCGGCCTCGTGCCGGCGAAGCGTCGTGAGCTCGTCCTGGACGGCCGCGAGGGTGCGCCGCATGTGGGCGGCGACCTCGGGGCACAGGTCGATCTCGGGAGCCGGCCCGGTCGCACACGGCAGGATCGAGCGGATGGCGTCGGTGCCGAATCCCGCCCCGAGCAGGCCCGTGATCTGCCGGACGGCCAGCTCCGCCCCGTCGTCGTAGCGGCGGTATCCATTGCCGTCACGACTGGCCTGGAGGAGTCCCTGGTCCTCGTAGTAGCGGAGGGAACGGGTCGATACCCCGCACCGTTCCGCGAGCTCGCCGATCAGCATGCGGAGGTCCTCTCGCCGGCGTTGGGCTTGACCTTCACACCGGTGTCAAGGCCTACCGTGCCGGCATGATTCCCACCCGTGAACGCCGGCCGCTTGCCCTCGCCCACGGAGCCGGTGGAGGCATCGACCTGAACTTCGCGACCGTCATCGATCGTCTCGGACCCGTCCGGGACGTGGGCGGGGTCGACTACCCCGGTTCCGGAACCGTGCCGCGATCCTCGACGGCGCTGGAGCTGGACGACCTGGCTGACCGGCTGGTCGCCCACATGGTCGATGCTGGCCACGAACGGTTCCCCGTCCTGGGCATGTCGCTCGGCTCGGCCGTCGCCATGACGGCGGCGGCGCGCCACCCCGACAGCGTCACCGGACTGGTGCTCACGGTGGGTTTCGCGCGGGCCGACGCGCAGGTCACGGGCTTCGTGCGGGTCTGGCGCCGGCTGGCCGAGCTCGGGGAGTGGGACGCGCTCGCGGAGCTGCTGGTCAACGCGTCGTCGCCGGCGGTTCTCGAGACGATGGACGAGGCAGCCCGAGGCGAGGCGGTGGCCCTGGCTCGCGCGGCCCTGCCACCGGGCGGGCCCGACCAGGCCGAGCTGGCCGCACGGGTCGACGTCGCGGACATGCTGGCGACGATCCAGGTGCCGACGCTGGTCGTCGTCGCAGGGCAGGACCGCATCGTGCTGCCGCAGTCGACGCGCGACCTGGCGGCAGGGATCGCAGGGTCTGAGGTGGTGGAGTACCCCGGGGCCGGTCACGTGTTCACTCCGGCCGAGGCGGCACGCTGGGCCGACGACGTGGCCGACTTTCTGCTCCGCCGCGGACTGTGACGCGCGTGAACCCGACCGGCCGTGGACGAACGGTCAGGTCGGCTGGACGCAGGATCAGGCGGTGCCCTGCGGCGGTGGGCAGGCTCGAGTCATGACGATCCAGACCGACGTGGCCCCAGCCGTCCGCACCCACACGGCGTGGTGGGCGGTGGCGGCGATGATGGCGACGAGCTTCGCGCTCGTGACCGCCGAGTTCCTCCCGCCGAGCCTGCTGCCGGCGATGGCCGCGTCGCTCGGGATCACCGAGGGACAGGCCGGTCAGGCGGTCACGGTGACCGCATTTGTCGGGCTGCTGACGGCGCCGACGATTGCGGTGATCTTCCCGCAGCTGGACCGCCGTTCCCTCCTGATGGGGCTGACCATCGCCGCGGCCGGTTCGAACGTCGCGGTCGCGCTCGCGCCGAACCTGCTGACGCTGCTCGTGGCGCGGTTGCTGCTGGGTGCGGCGATCGGCGGCTTCTGGGCGATGTCGCTGGCCGTGGCGGCGCGTCTGAGTGCACCGCACCACTTCGGTCGCGCGGTCATGATGGTCAACACCGGCACGACGGTCGCGACCGTCGCCGGGGTGCCGCTCGGCCTGTACCTGGGCACGGTCTTTGACTGGCGGACGGTGTTCTGGGGCACGGCCGTGCTGACGCTCGGCGTGGCCGTCGCGATCCGCGTCGTGCTCCCGCCGGTCGCGCCCGCCGCCGCGACCGGCTTCCGGAGCCTCCGCGACGCACTGGTCGTCCCGGGTGTGGCCTGGGGCCTGGCCGGCCACGTCCTCGTGGTGCTGGGTCACTTCGCGGCGTTCACCTACATCCGCGCGGCCCTCGAGCAGACGCCGTCGCTCAGCCCGCGCGGTGTGGCGGTCCTCCTCGTGGTGTTCGGCGTCGGCGGCTTCGTCGGCAACCTCGCGATCGGGGTGCTGGTGGATCGTCACCTGCCGATGCTGCGGCTCCTCGTGCCGCTCCTGATGGCTGCGGGCATCGGTGGGCTGGCGGTCTTCCCCGGATCGGTCGCCGTCGTCGCGGTCGCGGTGGCCGCTTGGGGCTTCTCCTTCGGGGCCTGGCTCACCGTCGTGACGACGTGGATGGCGCGGGTCGCCAGCGAGCTGATGGAGGCCGGTGGCGGCCTGGTCGTGGCCGGTTTCCAGCTCGCGATCACGCTGGGAGCCGGGTTCGGCGGGCTCGTCGTCGACGGTCTCGGGATCCGGCCGGCGCTCGTCGTCGGTGCGCTGATCGCCTTCGTCGGCGCGGCGATCTTCAGCACGGCGCGACTGGGGTCGAGCGACCCTCAGACCGCCTGG
>JAHEXN010000048.1:9905-15306 GCA_023252095.1 Actinomycetes bacterium
GAGGCCCCGACGTGCCGCCGGAACGCGCGGCTGAAGCCGGCGTCGGACTCGTAGCCGAGGCGGTGGGCCACCTCGGTCACGGTCGACTCACTGCGCGCGAGCAGCGCCTTGGCCGCGTCCATCCGGGCGGCCGCGAGGTACGTGGCAGGGGACTCGCCGAGCAGCTCGCGGAAGCGGGCGGCAAACGCCGACCGCGACATCGCGGCTGATCGCGCCAGGTCGTCGACGCTCCAGCTGCGGCCGAGGTCGCCGTGGAGCTCCTCGAGCGCACGACCGACGTGGGGATCCTGCACGTCGCGCAGCCAACCCGTCGCAGCGCAGCCCAGCTCGAACCACCTGCGGATCGCGACGCTGACGATCATCGTGCCGATGCGACTGCAGATCACCGCGTCGCCGACCCGCTTCGATCCGGCTGGTGCCCAGCCAGCCTGCATCTGTTCGATCAGGCCGATGACCTGCGGCTCGTGCTCGGAGAACCGGCGGAGCACCATCGCATCGGGGAGGGCCTCGACCGCCGCTCGACCGGCAACGGTCGGCACCAGGGCGACCTCGATCGTCGAGCCCTCCGTCAGCGCCCGCAGGCGTCGCCGATGGCCGCGGGCGAAGAGGACCAGGTCGCCCGCGGACAGGTCGATCGTGTCCTGCTCGTCGACGCGGAGCCCGACCTCGCCGGCGGACACGTAGAGGAAGCCGGATGATCCGGTCGTCTGCTCGTGAGTCGCACCAGCGCCCAGGACGCGGCGGCCCGACTCCACCAAGGTCCAGTCCAGGGCGGCGAGCGCCCGATCGAGCGAGGTCCGGTGCTGCGTGACGTCCGGAGCGAGGGTCATGAAGACAGCAGCGCCGCGGCGGAGCCGCCTATTCCGGAGCGACGTCAGCCCTCGGCGCGGCCCGCGTCGTAGGCGGTTCGTGCGGCGGTGACGGACGCGATGTTGTTCTCGGCCCAGCACTTCACGTGGGCGACGACGTCGCTCAGTGACGCCCCGAGGGGCGTGATCTCGTACGTGACGGTCACCGGGACCGTGGCGGTGACGGTCCGCGTCGCGAACCCGTCGCGCTCGAGTCCGCGCAGGGTCTGCGTGAGCATCTTCTGACTCACGCCGGCGATGCGTCGTCGAAGCTCTGAGTACCGTGCGGGCCCCTCGTCGAGGGCGGTCAGGACCAGCACGACCCACTTGTCGGACAGCGTCGCGAGCAGCTGTCGGCTCGGGCACGTCGCGAGGTACGCGTCGTACTCGACCTTCGCCTCGAGACGGCGCTGTTCTGCGGTTGTCGTCGGCATTCGGTGTCCCTCTTGGTGACTAACGCACTTTTGGGTGCCTACTTCCTTCCCGGAAGTGACTCGACCAGCATCGCATGGACAAGCACCCCAAGAGAATGGAGCGCACCATGCGCGCAGCGATCGTCACGACTCCTGGAGGCCCGGAGGCCATCGACCTCGTGGACCTGCCGGATCCTGTTCCCGGCGATGGCGAGGTCGTGGTCGCCATCCAGGCCGCCGGGGTGAACCCCGTGGATGCTCAGACGCGAAGCGGCGTCTACCACGACCTCGGCTGGGTCACGTCGACACCGGTGGGACTCGGGTGGGATGCGGTCGGTGTCGTCCGGGCACTGGGCCCCGGCGTGACCGATGTCAGTCTTGGGCAACGGGTCGCGACGCTCGTCGGTGGTGTCGACCGGGCGGATGGGCCCTACGCGGAGCTCATGGTGCTGGCTGCGGCCGACTGCGCACCCGTCCCGGAGTCCCTGAGCTCCGACCTCGCGGCCACGGTGCCGCTCAACGCCACCACCGCGCACCAGGCGCTCGCGATGCTCGGCGGGGCGCGTGACCGTCACCTGCTCGTCACGGGTGCCGCCGGTGCAGTCGGGGGCTATGCGGTCGAGCTCGCCGCTGAGCAGGGGTTCACGGTGACCGGCCTCGCCCGCGCGAGCGACGAGGAGGCGGTCCGTCGCGCGGGTGCCACGTTCACCGATGCGCTCCCGGTGGAGGCCACGTTCGACGCCGTGCTCGACGCGGCCGCCCTCGGTGATGCTGCGCTCTCCAGCGTGCGCGACGGTGGCGACTACGTCGGCGTCGTCCCGCCGGCCCTGCCCGACTCCGTCCGTGGCATCCGTACCCAGGCCGTCATGGCCGCCCCGGACGGCAAGCTGCTCAGCCGATTGCTCGAAGCCGCGGCGTCGGGGGTGATCACGCCCCGCGTGCACGCCACGATGCCGCTGAGTGAGGTCCGAGAAGCTCACCGGATGCTCGACGCGGGCGGGCTCCGCGGTCGGATCGTGCTCGACCCACGGCGCTGACCTCGCGGGTGGCCCGCCGAAGGCGAACCAGGGTCACGGCCCAGATCGGGCCGCGAGGTCGGCCCGGGTGGCACTTCCTCGTGTTCTCGGCGGTAGACGCTGGAGTGCACTCCCATGCAAGCCCGCGGGGGAGGATGTCCGGCATGGACCCCGAGCTGCTGCCCGTGCTGCGTGAACGGTGGAGCCCGAAGGGGTTCGACCCCGCCCACACGCTCGACGGCCACGGCCTGCGGGTGCTCCTGGAGGCGGCTCGATGGGCGCCGTCGGCTGGCAACTCCCAGCCGTGGGCGTTCCATCTCGTCCGGCGGAACGAGCCCGGTTGGCGGGACGTCGTCGATCGCCTCGCCGGCAGCTCGCGGCCCTGGGCGACCGAGGCGAGCCTGCTTGTGGTGAACCTGGCCCACGTCCGTGTGGAGGGCACCGACCTGGAGTTCAGCGAGTTCGCCCACTACGACCTCGGTCAGGCGGTTGCGCACATGACGATCCAGGCGCACGGCACCGGACTCGCCTGTCGGCAGTTCCGGGCCTTCGACCGCGAGGGCCTCACCGAGCTGCTGCAGGTTCCCCCGCATTGGCAGGTCATGTCGATGACCGCGATCGGGATACCCCGCAGTTCCGTGGTCCGCGAGGAGGGCTCGGCAGTGCGTGATGCGAACATCACCTGGCCGCGGGCGGAGGGTGCCGAGCCTGTGGAGTGACCGGCGTTCGGAGCACAGCTCCTGGCGGGTGGGCGAGCGGGCGTCGGCGTGGACCTATGGCGCACCGAGTGGCTGTCGATCACACTCGGTGCGCGACGACCAGGCGATATCCGCCGTCGAAGGTCGTGAGATTCCGTAGATGGCCGTAGCGGCGCCCCCAGGTGCCGTCGGCAAGGTCGCGCCGGAGGCGTTCGATTCCGGTGTCGACGATCGACTGGTCCAGCTGCGCGAGCCCGGAGGCGCAGGCTCGCACGGCCGGATCGAGGTACGCGTGCGGGCGCTGCCAGTTGGCCGCCAGGACGCCATCGCGCATGTCGGAAGGGACGAGCAGGGGTCGGACGTCGTCGGTGTGAAGCACGTGCGACAGCAGGTGCATCGAGGGCGCGCGTCCGAGATCGAAGGCACCGATCTCGGGGATGTAGTCGCACAGCCAGAAGCTCGCCGCCACCTCGGCGTCGAACGCGAGGACGACCTGTCGTCGGGAGACGCGTCGCAGCTCCTCGAGCCCGCGCACGTGGTCGGACCAGTGGTGGACCGTGAGGACGGCCAGTGCCGCGTCGAACTCGTCGTCGCCGACGGGCAGGTCCTCGGCGTAGGCGCGAACGACCGGGGCGCTGCCGGGTGGGCGCTGGCCGATCATCGTGCCCGACGGTTCGACGGCGAGCACGTTCCGGTCCCGGGGTTCGTACGAGCCGGTCCCGGCGCCGACGTTGATGACCGTCTGCGCCGCGCCGAGGGCGGAGTGGATCTCCCGTTCCCATCGCGGGTCCGCCGTGCGTCGTGCGGTGTAGGTGGCTCCGATCCGGTCGTAGACCGGTGCAGCGGAGCTATCCACGTCGCGAGGTCTCGGTGACGGTGGCAGTTCCCTGCCCGGCGGCGCACGTCCTGGTCGACCCGTCGGCCGCGATCTCCTCAACGGTCACGGTCGCGACCGCGATCGTGCCGGTGCTCGCGACAACCTGGCCGGTGGCGCGCAGGACGCCGTCGCGCGCACCGGCCACGTAGGTGATCGAGAGTCCGGTCGTGATGATGCGGTTTCCCAGCGTCGATCCGCAGGCGAAGGTCAGTGCGTTGTCGGCGAGGTACGCGAGCACCCCGCCGTGGACCAGTCCGTACTGCTGGCGGTGACGATCGGCGATCGGGAGCTCGAGGATCGCCTCACCATTCTCAAAGCGCGTGATCTCGGCGCCGACGACGTCGTTGAACGGTTGGGCGGCGAGGACCGCGACCGCCGTCTCGAATGATGCCGCTGGGGCCAGGTCGGCCATCTCATCTCCTTCTGGAGGTGTTTCTCTAGAACTCTAGTGGAGCATAAACTCCACATCCATGGGAAGACCTGCCAAGCACGATCCCGACGACTTCATCGACGCGGCCGTCGAGCTGTTCGCGCGCGGTGGGGCTCGTAGCGTCGCGCTCAGCGCCGTCGCCGCGTCGATCGGCGCCGCCAACGGGTCGATCTACCACCGCTTCGCTGATCGAGCGAGCCTCCTCGCGGCCATGTGGCTCCGCACCTCCGCGCGGTTCGAGCGCGGCTACCGAGGACAGCTCGGCGAACCCAACCTCGAGAGCGTCGTTGCCGTCGGGCCGTGGGTGGTCGAGTGGTGCCGCGACCACCCGGCCGAGGCCCAGGTGCTGCAGGCAGGTCTCCGCGCCTTCGGCCCCGACGACTGGCCACCTGAGGCGCGCGCCGCCCTGACGACACCCGACGACATCCGTCGCGATCTGCGACGCATCGCGAAGCGGCTGGCCGCGTCGACCTCGGCCACCCCCGATGAGATCGCCTTCGCGATGCTGGAGCTGCCGATCGCGATCGTCCGCCGAGCGCTTCACGCAGGTCGCGCGCCCGGGAAGCGTGAAGTCGACCTCGTGCGGGGCCTGATGGCGCGGATACTCGGCGACCCATCGGACCGCACATGACGTCGTCACGCGGTGGCCACCTCGGGCCGTCCGGACGGGATTGACTTGGACAGCGTCGCCTGGCCGGGACGAGTGGTCGCGTCCCGGGTGAATCCCTCGGACTCGTAGAACCTCAGGTTGACCTCGCTGGCGGCTCCGGTGTGCAGCCGGATACGGCGTACGGATGGGGTCGCCTCGGACTCCGCGAACCGAAGCAGGGCCCGGGCGAGACCCCGGCGCCGGTGGTCGGGGGCGACCATGAGTCGGCCGATCCGCCACGCTTCGTCGTCGGACCACGCCTGGACCGAGGCGACGAGTCTCGCTCCGCGTCGCACCATGACGCTCTCGTGTCTCGACACGTCGTCCCGGACCGTCTCGAGGTCGTCGTGAAGGGCGCCGATGTCCAGGGTCTGATTGGCCAGGGCCTCGTCGACCCAGCAGGCACGTTGGAGGACCAAGAGCTCGGCTGCGTCGCTGGGGTCGCCTCGGTGGGCGACGTAGCCTGGCGG
>JAHEXN010000292.1 GCA_023252095.1 Actinomycetes bacterium
TCGCGGCCCGCGGTGATCCGCAGGAGCTGCTTGGCGTGGTTCCACTCGTACAGCGCGCGGGCCTCGTCGACACCCTCGTAGCACTGCAGGCGCACGAGCTCGGCGCTCGTCGCCGCGGCCACGGCGCGCGCCAGCTCGGTCTTGCCGACGCCCGCCGGTCCTTCCACGAGCAGCGGCTTGCCCAGCCGGTCGGCGAGGAACACGGTCGTCGCGACGGAGTCGGACGCGAGGTACCCGACGTCGGCGAGCCGGGAGATGACGTCGTCGACGCTCGCGAAGGAGGGCGTGACCGGGGTGTCGTGACCTGACGGTGGGGTGCTCATGACGTCCTTTCCATCGGCGGACCGGGGCGCCGCCACCTACCATCGTGCCGTGGACGGTATCGAGATCGTGCGTGAGGTGCCGTTGACGCCCGAGGAGGCGTGGGCGCGGATCACCGACTGGCCCCGCCACGCCCGGGCCGTGCCGCTCACGAAGATCCACCGGACGCCGAACGGCTTCGTCGCCCGCACCGGTGTCGGCCGACTCGGCTTCGACGACCCCATGCGCGTCGTCGAGGACGACCCGCCCCGGTACTGCCGGCTGGTCAAGGAGGGCCGTGTCGTGACGGGCTGCGCCGAGATCCTGGTCGAGCCGACCGCGACGGGGAGCAGGGTCACGTGGCGCGAGTCGCTGCACGTCAGGGGGGTCCCAGGAGCCTTCGCGGGCCTCGAGCGCTGGTCGTCCCGCCTGCTGTTCGGCCGGGTTCTGGACGACGTCCTGGCCTGAGTGCCGACCCACGCAGGCCTGCGTACGATCGGGACATGTCCGCTCCGCTGCCGGGTACCGCCCAGTCCGAGGTCCTCGAGATCTGTCGCGACCTGATCCGCATCGACACCTCGAACTTCGGTGACGACTCCGGCCCGGGCGAGCGGGCGGCGGCCGAGCACGTCGCGGCGCTGCTCGGCGAGGTGGGCATCGAGTCCGAGATCATCGAAGCCGCCCCCGGCCGGGCCAGCGTCGTGGCCCGCTGGGGCAATCAGGACTCGCCGCGCCCGGGCCTCCTGGTCCACGGTCACCTGGACGTCGTGCCCGCGCAGGCCACTGACTGGCAGGTCGACCCGTTCGCCGCCGAGGTCGTCGACGGCTACCTGTTCGGCCGCGGCGCGGTCGACATGAAGGACTTCGACGCGATCGTGCTCGCCGTCGTGCGCGAGCGTCAGCGCGCCGGACGCATCCCGGATCGCCCCATCACGCTGATCTTCACCTCCGACGAGGAGGCCGGCGGCGTCCTGGGCGCGCAGTGGCTCGCGCGACACCGTCCGGACGTCTTGGAGGGCTGCACCGAGGCGATCGGCGAGGTCGGGGGGTTCTCGACCGAGGTCGGCGGCCAGCGGCTCTACCTGATCGAGACGGGCGAGAAGGGCATCTCGTGGATGCGCCTGACCGCCAAGGGCACCGCCGGTCACGGCTCGATGAAGGCGCCTGACAACGCGCTGGTGCACCTGTCCCGCGCCCTCGTCGCGCTGGGGGAGCACGCCTGGCCCGCCGAGCCCGGCCCCTCGATGCAGGCGCTGTTCGCGAAGGTGCGAGAGCTGACGGGGGAGACCAGCACCGATCCCGACGAGCTCCTCGCCCACTTCGGTCCGGCCGTTCGCATGCTCGGCGCTGGCGTCCGGAACTCGACGAATCCCACGATGCTCGCGGCCGGCTACAAGCACAACGTCATCCCGGGCGAGGCCGTCGCGTACGTCGACGGCCGCTACCTGCCGGGCCACGGCGAGACGTTCCTGCCGGCCGTCCAGGAGGTCGTGGGGGAAAAGGTCGTGGTCGAGCCCCACATCACCGACATCGCCCTCGAGTACCCGTTTGCCGGGGACCTCGTCGACGCCATGACCGTCGCGATCCACAAGAACGACCCCGGGGCGCACATCGCCCCGTTCGTGATGTCCGGGGGCACCGACGCCAAGGCCTGGGACATGCACGGCATCACGTCCTACGGATTCGCCCCGCTGAGGCTGCCCGCCGACCTCGACTTCACGGCGCTGTTCCACGGTGTCGACGAGCGGGTGCCGGTCGACGCGCTCGAGTTCGGCTGCCAGGTGCTCGACGACTTCCTCGACCTCGTCTAGGTCAGACCAGCGTCGGGCGCATGCGGATGATCTTGCGCCGCAGGCGCACCGTGCGGGTGCCGGACGGGTCGCGTCGGAGCCGGGCGAGCTCCCAGCCCTGGTACTCCGCGGCCTCGGTGAGCATGCGGCACACCGCGTTGCGCGACTTGGTGCGCGAGATCGTGAGGTCCCAGAACTCGTACTCGACCATGGTGTCTCCTTCGCTACCGGGGGCTCGACACGTCGTCGAGGGCCAGGATGATCTCGGGTGGAAGTGCGACCTGCTCGGCGCCCAGCAGCTCGGTCAGCTGCGCCGTGGTGCGGGCACCGATCACGGCTGCCGCGACGCTGGGTCGATCACGGACCCACGCGAGCGCGACCTGCGCCGGCGTGTGTCCCAGACCCTCGGCGGCGCGGGTCACGGCCTCGACCACGGCGGACGGGCCGGGCCCGAGGTACTCCGCGAGCCAGCGGCTCCACCCGTCGTCGGCGCCCCGCGAGTCGGCTGGTGTGCCGCTGCGGTACTTGCCCGTCAGGACGCCGCGTCCGAGGGGTGACCAGGCCAGCAGACCCATGCCGAGGTGTTGGAGCGCGTCGATGAGACCCGACTCGGGCGTGCGGTGCAGGAGCGAGTACTCGACCTGCGTGCTCACGAGCCGCAGGGCGGCGGGTCGGCCGGCGAGCCTCTCGTGCGCGAGCGCCGTCTGCCACGGGGCGAAGTTCGAGATGCCGACGTACCGGACGCGGCCGGAGTCGACGGCGTGCTCGAGCGCGGCGAGGGTCTCGTCGAGCGGCACGGAGTCGTCCCAGCGGTGCACCTGCCACAGATCGAGGTGGTCGGTGCCGATGCCACGCAGTGTGCGGTCGAGCTGGGCCAGGATCGCGCCGCGGGAGGCGTCGACGACCGCACCACCGTCCCCGTTTCCGAGCCCGCACTTCGCGGAGATCAGGATCCGATCACGGACGTCACGCTCGGCGAGCACGGCGCCCAGGACCTGCTCGCCCGCGCCGTCGCCGTGCACCGGGGCGGTGTCGACGAGCGTGCCGCCCGCCTCGAGGAAGGCGTCCAGCAGCTCACCGGCGGTGTAGCGGTCGACCTGAGTGCCCCAGGTCATGGTGCCGAGCGCGAGCCGGGACACCCGGAGGCCGGAGTGACCGACCCGACGCTGCTGCATGCGCACAGGCTAGTCAGGGCCCGGTCATGCGGCCGGTAGGCTCACCGGCGTGGATGACGTCCTGCGCTCTGCCGCCCTCGGCCTGATTCAAGGACTGACGGAGTTCCTCCCGATCTCCAGCAGCGCCCACCTCGCGATCTTCCCGAAGTTCTTCGGGTGGTCCGACCCGGGTGCCGCCTACACGGCGGTGGTCCAGATCGGCACCGAGCTGGCCGTCGTCCTGTACTTCTGGCGCGACATCTGGACCATCGGCTCCGGCTGGGTCCGGGGTGTGTTCTCGCGCGCCGCGCGCCAGGAGCCCGAGTGGAACATGGGCTGGTTCGTCATCATCGGCTCGATGCCGATCGTGCTGATCGGCCTCGCGCTCGAGGACTTCATCGACAACGAGTTCCGCAACCTGTGGGTCATCGGCACGATGCTGGTCCTGCTCGGCATCGTGCTCGGCGTGGCCGAGCGCGTGGGTCGCAACGCCAAGCCCATCGACGACCTGACCTGGGGCCACGCGGTGCTGCTCGGCCTCGCCCAGGCCGCGGCGGTCGTGCCCGGC
>JAHEXN010000293.1 GCA_023252095.1 Actinomycetes bacterium
TTCTGCTCTCGTCGCACCTGCTGCACGAGATCGAGATCATCGCCGACGAGATCATCGTGATCGGCAACGGCAAGATCGTGGCCCAGGGCACGAAGGCCGAGCTGCTCCAGGGCGCTGGCGCCTACGTCCAGGCCGCCGACAACGCCGCCCTCGCAGCCGCCCTCGCCCAGGCGGGCTTGACCGCCGCGGCCAAGGGTGACGGGTTGGCCGTCGAGGCCGAGCCCGTCCAGATCGGTCAGGTCGCCGCAGCTGCGGGCCTGGCCCTCGTCGAGCTCCGTGGCGCAGACAGCGCCGGACTCGAGGACATGTTCCTGCAGCTGACCGCCACCACCCAGCGCGAGGGTGTCGTCACTACCGGAGGTGTCGCATGAGCGCCGCAACCCCCACTACGCCCTCCATCGCCACCAACGGCCCGGGCATCCCGTTCACTCGCCTCGTCGCGGTCGAGTGGCGCAAGATGGTCGACACTGTCGCCGGTCGTTGGCTGATGATCGTGACCGCACTCATCATGGTGCTTGCGATCGTTGGGATGCTGCTTGCTGTCGCGCTGGACGACGACTTCGCACCGACAGCGAATGCCTTCTCGAGCGTCCTGCAGCTGCTCGTGCTGCTGCTTGCGCCCGTCCTGGCGATCATGGTCATCACCAGTGAGTGGGGACAGCGCACACACCTGACCGCATTCACGCTGGAACCGCGACGGACCAGGGTTCTCGGAGCGAAGTTGGGCGCAGTCATCCTCTTTGCCTTGGCCACTCTGGCTCTGGCACTCGTTCTCGGTGCCGCTGGAAATGCCGCGACGTCGCTGTTCGACAGGGACGTGGTCTGGGACCTGAGTGTCAGCGACCTGGCGTGGGCAGTGTTCCTTCAGTTCGCCCTGATCCTGTCGGCTTTCGCCTTGGGGCTGTTGGTGCTCAACACGGCCGCTGCGGTCGCGATCTTCTACGTGGCGGCGATCGTTCTGCGATTCATCGTCTACCCCATCCTCATGGGATTCTTCGGATGGTTCGTAGACCTGGCACCCTTCCTCGATGTGTTCTTCGGCTTTGCGGTGGCCGCCGACGGCATGGATCTCGATGGCGACGCGATCGACGGGATCGCCCGGTTCGCACCACTGGTGTCTTCCTTGACCCTGTGGCTCGTCATCCCAGGAGTCATTGGCACCTGGCGTGCGACGCGGGCCGAGGTCAAGTAGCCGCACGACCCCAGTACTTCGTCACCGGATCGGGGGAACCGGGCGACGTGAGCCAGAATGGCGGCATGCGCAAGCGTGTCGCCATTCTTGGTTCGACGGGGTCCATCGGGACCCAGGCCCTCGACGTCGTCGAGGCCGCACCTGACCGCTTCGACGTCGTGGCCCTGGCGGCGGGCGGAGGACGGCCCGAGCTCATCGCGCAGCAGGCCATCGCGCACGAGGTCGAGGTCGTGGCCGTGGCGCTCGCCACGTCGGCCCAGGACGTCCAGCTCGCGCTCTACGCCGAGGCGCAGCGACAGGGCTGGGAGCGCGGTGACCACCGCATCCCGCGGCTCCTCGCAGGCAAGGACGCGGCCGCGGAGGTCGCCCGGATGCCGTGCGACGTCGTGCTCAACGGCATGACCGGCGCGGTCGGTCTCGCGCCGACCCTGGCCGCGCTTGCCGCAGGCACGACGGTGGCCCTTGCCAACAAGGAGTCGCTCATCGTGGGGGGAGAGCTCGTCACGTCAGCGGCCCGGTCCGGCCAGCTCGTGCCGGTCGACTCCGAGCACTCGGCGCTGGCGCAGGCGCTCAAGGGTGAGGACCCTGCTGACGTGCGTCGCCTCCTGGTGACCGCGAGCGGCGGCCCGTTCCGGGGGCGCACGCGCGCCGAGCTGGCCGACGTCACGCCCGAGCAGGCCATGGCGCACCCCACGTGGGACATGGGCCCGGTCATCACGATCAACTCCTCGACCCTCGTCAACAAGGGCCTGGAGGTCATCGAGGCCCACCTGCTGTTCGGCATCGACTACGACCGGATCGACGTCGTCGTCCATCCCGGGTCGGTCGTGCACAGCATGGTGGAGTTCGTCGACGGGTCCACGATGCTGCAGGCGTCGCCGCCCGACATGCGCCTGCCGATCGCCCTCGGTCTGGCGTGGCCGCAGCGGGTCCCGGGCGCCGCGAGCCCCTGCGACTGGACTGCGCCCGTCTCGTGGCAGTTCGAGCCGCTCGACGACGCCGCGTTCCCCGCCGTCGAGGTCGCGCGCCGCGCCGGGCGGTTCGGTCGCACGGCTCCCGCGGTCTTCAACGCCGCGAACGAGGAGTGCGTCGACGCCTTCGTGGCCGGTCGTTTGGACTTCCTCGGCATCGTGGACACGGTGGCAGCGGTCCTCAAAGAGCACCTCGGGGACCCCGCAACCGCCGCCGCAGACCTCACGCTCGAGGCCGTGCTCTCCGCTGACGCGTGGGCTCGGGACCGGGCCCACCACAGGATCGAGACCGCATGACCGCCGTGATCTACGCCCTCGGCGTCATCGCGTTCCTCCTGGGGGTCGCGATCTCGATCGCCCTGCACGAGTGCGGGCACATGTTCCCGGCCAAGAAGTTCGGGGTCAAGGTCACGCAGTTCTTCGTGGGCTTCGGCAGCACGGTCTGGTCGACCCGTCGAGGCGAGACCGAGTACGGGCTCAAGGCGATCCCGCTGGGCGGCTACGTCAAGCTCGTCGGCATGCTCCCGCCGGGGCCGGGCGACGACCCGCACGCGGTCCGGTCGACCAACACGGGCCTGTTCACGCAGCTCGTCAGCGATGCCCGCCAGGCCGAGTACGAGACCATCACGACCGCAGACGAGCCGCGGCTGTTCTACAAGCTCCCGTGGTGGAAGAAGGTCATCGTGATGGCCGGCGGGCCGATGGTCAACATCGTCATCGCGGCCTTCCTGTTCGCGATCGTCATCATGGGCTTCGGCGTCGAGCAGCCCACCACGACCGTCGCGTCGGTCTCCGACTGCGCCATCAGCGACGCCGAGGCCGGTCGCGCCTGCACCGACGAGGACCCGCCCACCCCGGCCAGCGAGATCGGGCTTCTGCCGGGCGACGAGATCACGGCCTTCGGTGGCACCGAGGTCGAGACGTGGGAGGAGCTCACGACGCTCATCCGCGCCAACGGTGCTGAGACCTCGACCATCACGTACGTCCGTGACGGCGTCACCTCGACCGTCTCGGTCACGACCTCGGTGCTCGAGCGACTCGCCGTCGACGACCCCGAGCGGGTCGAGGACGTCGGGTTCCTGGGCGTCGCGCCGGAGTTCACCTACCAGCGCCAGGGGCCCCTCTACGTCGGCGAGGTCATGTGGGAGACCACGAAGCGCACCGCCGAGGCCATCGCGCACCTCCCGTCGCGCATGGTCGACGTCGTCAAGGCGGCGTTCGGCCAGGAGCGCAAGGAGGACAGCCCCATCAGCGTCGTGGGTGCCAGCCGGGTCGCGGGCGAGCTCGTGACGGTCGACGAGCCCACGTGGGCCGAGCGTGCCCAGCGGGTCCTGACCCTCCTGGCGAGCCTCAACCTGTTCCTGGCCCTGTTCAACTTCGTCCCCCTCTTGCCCCTGGACGGCGGGCACATCGCGGGAGCCCTCTGGGAGGGCGCCCGGTCCCGCTGGGCGCGCCTGCGGGGCCGACCCGATCCGGGGCCGGTCGACGTCGCCCGGATGCTGCCCGTCGCCTACGTCGTCGGCATCGTGCTGATCGTCATGAGCGTGATCCTGATCTACGCCGACATCGTCAACCCGGTCAGCGTGACCTGACCGACCCCGTCAGGTCACGGGCGCTAGATTCGAGGACATGGACAT
>JAHEXN010000294.1 GCA_023252095.1 Actinomycetes bacterium
ACCGGAGGGGTGGGCGTTGTCGGCGACGTCACGCGGCGCCAGGACGAGCCCCTCACCGGGAGCGTCCACGAAGCCGCCGTCGGGATCGGCGAAGTCCGTGACGACCCGATCGAGCAGTGCGAGCGCCCGATCGAGCCAGACCGGGTCGCCGGTGACCCCGAGCACCGCCAGGAACGCCTCTGCCACTGCCGCGTGGTCCTCCAGGACGCCGGCGTTGCGGCTGGCCACCCCGTCGCGCGAGGTCCGCACGAGGCGACCGTCGACGAGATGAACCCGCACCAGGAGCTCCGCCGCCTCGATCGCGGCCGTCGTGAGCGCAGGGTCCTGCAGCAGGACCCCGGCCTCCACGAGCGCCGTGATCGTCCACCCGTTCCAGGACGCCACGACCTTGTCGTCGCGAGCCGGTCGCGTGCGGCGGGAGCGCGCCTCGAGCAACGCGGCGCGGACCCGGGTCCACCGCTCCGGATCGTCGGGATCCTTCTGGAGCTGCAGCGTCGAGAAGCCACGCTCGAACGTGCCGGCGCCGGTGACCCCGAGCAGGCCGACCGCCCAGGCGCCGTCCTTCGCGCCCAGCAGTCGCATGAGGTCGTTTGGGTTCCAGACGTAGAACGTGCCCTCGTGGACGTCCCCCCGCTCATCGGCGCTATCGGCATCGAGCGCCGCGGCAAAGCCGCCCTCGGGCGTGCGTAGCTCGGCCAGCAGGAAGGCCGCGGTCTCGCGGGCGACACGCTCGGCCAGCGGCGACCCGGTCGCGCGCCACCAGTGCAGGTACACGCGCAGCAGCAGGGCGTTGTCGTAGAGCATCTTCTCGAAGTGCGGCACGCGCCAGAACCGGTCGACGCTGTACCGCGCGAACCCTCCGGCGAGCTGGTCGTACAGGCCTCCCTGCGCCATCGCGGTGCACGTCGCGTCGACCATGTCGAGCGACTCCTGCGCGCCGGTGCGGTCGTGGTGGCGCAGCAGAAACTCCAGCACCATCGAGGGCGGGAACTTGGGAGCGGAACCGAAGCCGGCCGCCTCGGCGTCGTACGTCCGCGCCACGGTCGCGACGGCCTCGTCCAGGTCGTCGGTCGTCAGGAGCTCGCCTCCGGGATCGCGGGCGTCCTGCAGGTGCGCCACGACGTCGCGCCCCACCGTGAGCACCTCGTCCCGCCGCTCGCGCCACGCGTCGGCGAGCGCCTGCAGGACCTGCGTGAACGCCGGCGCGCTGCTGGTGGGCTCGGGCGGGAAGTACGTGCCGGCGAAGAACGGCTCACCGTCGGGTGTGAGAACGCACGTCATGGGCCAGCCGCCCTGGCCGGTCATGGCCTGCGTCGCGCGCATGTAGACCGCGTCGACGTCGGGCCGTTCCTCGCGGTCGACCTTGATGTTGACGAAGTGCGCGTTCATGAAGTCGGCCGTGGCGGCGTCCTCGAAGGACTCGTGCGCCATGACGTGGCACCAGTGGCACGCGGCGTAGCCGACGCTCAACAGCACCGGCCGGTCGAGCTCACGCGCGACGGCGAAGGCCTCGTCGCCCCACTCCCACCAGTCGACCGGGTTGTCGGCGTGCTGCTGCAGGTACGGCGACTGCGCGTCGGCCAGCCGGTTAGTCATTCGTGTGACTCCTGACGGGTGTCGTGGGCATCATCGTTCCTCGGGGCGAGCACCGGCGTGATGCGCGAGAAGCCTCAGACGCTCCCGGACCGACGCCGCCATGGTCGAACCATCGGCGACGCTGGTGTCGACCTCGAAGTCGTAGTCGATGCCACGGTGGACGGCTTCGGCCTGTCGGGCGGCCATGCCCTCGACTCGGTCACCGCGAGCTCGTTCACGTTCTGCAGCGACAACGGCTGGACACCGTACGCCGACCCAGGCGGTCGGGACTCCCGCCAGTGCCTCGCGCCACCGACGCTGAGCGTCCGGGCCACTGACGAAGTTGTCCTCGACGATCACGCGACCCCCAGCGGCCGCCACCGCAGCAACCCCCTGCATCCACTGATCCTCCACGGCCGCGAAAGCGGGTCCGGGGGTGACGCTCCCGTCGGAGCCAAGATCAAGACCATCGCCGACGGCGAACAGCCGCGGCGGGGCGGCCTCGATGAGCGTGTCGACGCCCAGACGGAGCCAGTAGCCGGCCAGCTCGACCTGGAGAGCCTTCGCGAGGGTGCTCTTGCCAGAGCTGGAGCCCCCGTTGAGGACGATCACCTGACAGGTCATACCTCGCCCCGCTGGGCCATGACGGCGAGCCAGCCGTCGTCCTCGGGCGACCGGTCGGTCCACGTCGGCGTGAACCCTGCCCCGCGCAACACATCGAGGAACTCGTCCTCGGTGCGAAGCGCCCGGTAGTACGACCTCCCCGACTCGCCCACCTCCCAACCGATGCCCTCGCCCCGAGGTATCGAGACCAGGAATCGCCCGCCCGGACGCAGAGCCCTGACGACCTTGCCGAGCACATCCGCCAGATCGTCAGGCTCGATGTGCTGGAGGACGTGCAGCATCAGCACGGCGTCGTAGGGACCTCCCAGGTCGCCATTGATGACGTCGAGGCGATCGACGTCCTTCCCGCGCGCACGCTGCAGGTCGATGAATGCCTGGGTGAGGTCGGTGCGGCGGACCGTGAGTCCCGCATCTTCGAGGCGGTCGGCATCCCAACCCGGGCCGGAACCGATGTCAAGGACACGCCCCTCGGGGACCGCCTCGGCCAGGCGCGTCACCGCCTCGGCCAGGACCCCGGGCCCCGACGTCTCGCGAGCGTACGCGGCAGCGATCTCCTCGTACGACTCCACGGTGCGAGCATTCGGCGACGGGTCCATGATCCAGAGCCTAGACATGGGCGCCCGCGCATGGTGCTGTCGAGCGCGGGGACCGACTGGGGCAAGAGGGGCCCGGTGGGTGATCGTCCTCGTCAGGCGTCGCGGTCTGCGGGGGCGTCGCTGGAGGTCTCGGTCTCCTCGCCCTCCCACGGTTCGCGGGCGCGGCGCGAGATCCGGGCGAACGACCACATCAGGAGTGCGAGCGCGACCGCCATGGCCAGGAAGATGCCGAGCGCGACCCAACCGGGCTTGACGATGTCGGGGTCGAGCTCCCGACGCTCGCCCGAGGCCGCGAGCACTGCACCGGCGGCGTCGAGCACACTGCTCGTGATGTCGTACATGCGATCAGCGTAGGCCCGCGAACAAGTCGTCCTCGGGCAGGGTCGTGGGCACCTTGCTGTCGACGAGCTCGAAGTCCTCGGTGGGCCAGGCCTGCGTCTGCACCTCGCGGGGCACCGAGAACCAGAAGCCGTCAGGATCGATCTGCGTCGCGTGGGCGATCAGCGCCGCGTCACGGACGTGGAAGTACTCGGCGCACTCGACCCGCGTCGTGATGCGGTCGTCGCGAAGACGGTCGGGGTCGCGCTCCTTGAGCCACTCCGCGTAGGGGTTCTCGAGGCCGCGCTCCTCCATGGCCGCACCGATCGCCTCGAGGCGCCCGCGCGTGAATCCGCCCTGGTAGTACAGCTTGCTGACCTGCCACGGCTCGCCCAGGTCCGGGTAGAGCTCGGGGTCGGCCGCCGCCTCGTACGCGAAGACGCTGATCTCGTGGCACTTGATGTGGTCGGGGTGCGGGTAGCCGCCGTTCTCGTCGTACGTCGTGAGCACGTGCGGACGGAATGATCGGATGAGCCGCACGAGCGGGGCGGCGGCCTCCTCGAGCGGCACCAGCGCGAAGCAGCCCTCGGGCAGCGGCGGCTTCGGGTCGCCCTCGGGCCAGCCGGAGTCGACCCAGCCGAGCCAGTCCTGCGTGATGCCGAGGATGTCGCGCGCGCGCTCCA
>JAHEXN010000049.1 GCA_023252095.1 Actinomycetes bacterium
CGGACGCCGCGACCAGGAAGGCGACGGCCGAGCTCGTCCGGTGCTCGGAGTCGTCGAGCGCGCCCCGCATCGCCGCAGCGAAGGCCGCTAGCAGCGCGAGCCCCGCCACGGACTCGACGATGCCGGGCGCGGCCGAGGCCGAGAGCGCCACGAGCGCGGCCGAGGCGGGCCCCAGGACGAGGTAGGCCACGCCGGCCGTGGCCGCGGCGATCCAGCGGCGGTCCTTCGGCCCCGCTCCGTCGCCAGCAGTGAGCGCGGCCGACAGGGCGGCGAGGTTCATCGCGTGCCCGCCGAACGGCGCGACGACCGCGGTGCCCGCGCCGGCGGCCACCATGCTCGGCGTCCAGGGGACGCGGTAGCCGAACGACGCCATGACGGCGACGCCGGGGATGTTCTGCGACGCCATCGTCACGACCGTCAGCGGGACCGCGATGCCGACGACGGCCGCGACGGTGAACGTCGGCGTCGTCCAGTCGAGGGTCGGGACGAGGTCGGCGCGCGGCACCGAGGCGCCGCTGGTCGCGAGATCGGTCGCCATGACGCCGAGCGCGACGACGAACGCGATCGGCACGGCCCAGGTCGGGACCCAGCGGGTCGCCACGAGCCAGACGACCAGGACCGGTGCGATCAGGGCGGGTGAGTCGGCCACGGCCACGAAGGGTGCGAGGCACAGCTGGAGCAGCACCCCTCCCAGCATCGCCTGGGCCAGGGGCACGGGGATGCGTCCGATGAGCCGGCCCAGTGCGGGGACGAGCCCGGTCAGCGCGAGCAGCACGCCGGTCACAGCGAAGGCGCCCACGGCGGCGGCCCATCCGCCGTCGACCGTGCCGGTGCTGACGAGCAGGGCGGCGCCCGGGGTCGACCACGCGAACGAGAGCGGGAGCCGCGTCCAGGTCGCGAGGCCCAGCATCACGAGCCCGAACACGACGCAGAGGGCGAGCAGCCCGCTCGCCGCCTGCGTCGGCGTGGCTCCCACGGCTCGCAGACCCGCGATGACAACCGCGAAGGACGACGTGAACCCCACGAGCGCCGCGACCAGACCGGCGACGAAGGGGGCGCGCACCCCCGCGGAGTCGGAGACTGAGGGGTGCGCGTCGGACACGGCGCGTAGCCTACGCCGCCGCCTCCGTAGACTTCGCTGCGTGCTCCGACGTCTCGATCTGCGCCAGCTGACCCCCGAAGCCCACGAGTGGCAGCGGGTCTACGGCCATGCCGTGCCGCGTGCCGAGCTCGACGTCGACCAGGCGCTCGACGCGGTGCGTCCCATCTGCGAGGACGTCCGGGCGCGAGGCGCGGACGCGGTCCTCGACGCTGGCCAGCGCTTCGACGGGGTGCGTCCCGCACAGCTGCGCGTTCCGGCCGACGTGATGGCCGCCGCTCTGGCCGACCTCGATCCCACGATCCGTGCTGCGCTCGAGGTCTCGATCGCCCGTCTGCGTGTCACGTGCGAGGTCGAGCTGGAGACGAGTGTCACGACCACGGTCGCCGACGGTGCCGTCGTCGAGCGCCGCATCGTGCCGATGCAGCGGGTCGGCCTCTACGTTCCCGGAGGCCTGGCGCCGCTCGTCAGCACGGTCGTCATGAACACGGTGCCGGCGCAGGTGGCGGGCGTGGCTGGCATTGCGCTGGCGAGCCCGCCCAGCCGTGAGCACTGGGACGGGGCCGGATGGCCGCACCCGTCGATCCTGGCGGCGTGCGCGCTGCTCGGTGTCGACGAGGTCTACGCGGCTGGCGGCGCCCAGGCGCTCGCGATGCTGGCCTACGGCACGGAGGACTGCGCTCCGGTCAACCTCATCACCGGCCCCGGCAACATCTACGTCGCGGCCGCCAAGCGGTACCTGCAGGGCACCGTCGCGATCGACTCCGAGGCCGGCCCGACCGAGATCGCCGTCATCGCCGACGCCAGCGCCGACGCCGAGCTCGTGGCGTCCGACCTCATCAGCCAGGCCGAGCACGACCCCATGGCCGCGTCGGTGCTCATCACCGACAGCGAGGACCTCGCCGATCGTGTCGACGCCGCGCTCAGGGACCAGGTCGACCGGGCCCGGCACGTCGAGCGGATCCGCACGGCGCTGGCCGGGCAGCAGTCCGGCACCGTCCTGGTGCGTGACGTCGACCAGGCGGTCCAGGTCGCCAACGCCTACGCCGCCGAGCACCTCGAGATCCAGACCGAGGACGCCTCGGGTGTCGCTGAGCTCATCGTCAATGCCGGTGCGGTGTTCGTCGGCTCATTCAGCCCGGTCTCGCTGGGTGACTACGCGGCTGGCTCCAACCACGTGCTGCCCACCGCGGGCTGTGCCTGCCACTCGTCGGGGCTCTCGGTGCGGGCGTTCTGCAAGAACATGCAGGTCATCACGTACTCCGAGGCGGCCCTGCGGGAGGTCGGTCCGCACGTCGTGACGCTGGCGGAGGCCGAGAACCTGCCGTCGCACGGTGCCGCCGTGTCGATCCGGCTCGCCCGGTCATGAGCGTGCCTGATCGCCGCCCAGGGCCCGGCACCTCCGCCGTGCCCGACTGGGTGCCCCTGCGCGACGAGCTGCGGGACGAGGAGCCGTACGGTGCGCCGCAGATCGACGTGCCGGTGCGCCTGAACACCAACGAGAACCCGTACGGCCCGAGCGAGGCCGCGGCCGACGAGGTCGCGGCATCGGTGCGCGCCGCGGCGCTCGACCTCAACCGTTACCCGGACCGTGAGGCCTGGGGTCTGCGCACGGCGCTCGCGGCCTACCTCTCGCGGGAGGTCGACGGCCTTGACGCCTCGCGGGTGTGGGCCGCCAACGGCTCGAACGAGGTCATGCAGCAGATCCTGCAGGCCTTCGGCGGTCCTGGACGCACCGCGCTGTCGTTCGCGCCGACGTACTCGATGTATCCCGAGTACGCCCGCAACACCCACACACGGTGGGTCGCGGGCCAGCGGCGTGACGACTTCGGCATCGACGCCGACGCCGCCGTGGCGCTGATCGAGGCCGAGCGCCCTGACGTCGTGTTCCTGACCTCGCCCAACAACCCCACCGGCACCGCCCTCGATCCGGCCCACACCCGCGCCGTGCTGGACGCGGCCCCGGGCATCGTCGTGGTCGACGAGGCGTATGCGGAGTTCCGCCGCGCAGGCACGCCGTCGGCGCTCGAGCTGCTGGCCGATCACCCGCGGCTCATCGTGACCCGCACGATGAGCAAGGCCTTCGCGCTCGCCGGCGGACGTCTGGGCTACCTCGCCGCAGACCCGGCGATCGTCGACGCGCTGCGCATCGTGCGCCTGCCGTACCACCTGTCGTCGGTCACGCAGGCAACCGCCGAGGCGGCGCTGCGGCACACCGACGAGCTGCTCGCCCAGGTCGACGCCCTCCGGACCGAACGAGACCGCACGGCCCTTCGGCTGCGGGAGGCCGGGTTCACGGTCGCCGAGTCCGACGCCAACTTCGTGCTCTTCGGCACCTTCGACGACCGCCACGCCGTCTGGCAGGCACTCGTCGACCGCGGAGTCCTGATCCGTGAGACCGGGCCCCTAGGATGGCTCCGCGTCTCGATCGGCACCCCTGCCGAGATGGACGCGTTCCACACCGCACTCCAGGAGGTGACCCATGGCGCGCCACGCTGATCCCGAGGCACTCGACCCGCGCGACCCCCGCCGGGCCCGCATCGAGCGGAAGACCTCCGAGTCCCATGTCGTCGTCGAGCTCGATCTCGATGGCACCGGCCAGCACGACATCTCCACGGGTGTCGGCTTCTACGACCACATGCTCACCGCACTCGCGCGGCACTCGTTGATCGACCTCACGGTCAAGACCGAGGGTGACCTCCACATCGACGCGCACCACACCGTCGAGGACACCGCGATCGGCATCGGCGACGCGCTGCGCGAGGCGCTGGGCGACAAGGCCGGCATCCGTCGGTACGGCACCGCCACCGTGCCGCTCGACGAGGCCATCGCCACGTGCACGGTCGACGTCTCTGGTCGCCCCTACTTCGTGCACACCGGCGAGCCCGAGCGGCAGATCACGGTCGTGATCGGCGGTCAGTACTCCGGCTCGCTGACCTCGCACGTGTTCGAGTCGATCGCCCACCACGCCGGTCTCACGCTCCACATGACGCTGACCGCCGGTCGGGACCCGCACCACATCGCCGAGTGCCAGTTCAAGGCGCTCGCGCGAGCGCTGCGCGAGGCGATCGAGATCGATCCGCGCGAGACGGGCATCCCCTCGACCAAGGGCGCGCTGTAGTGGCCCTCCCCACCGTCGCGGTCCTCGACTACGGGTCGGGGAACGTGCGTTCTGCCGTGCGCGCGGTCGAGCGTGCGGGTGCCGAGGTCACGCTCACGGCTGATTCCGCGGTGGCGTTCGAGGCCGACGGCCTGCTCGTGCCGGGCGTCGGCGCCTTCGAGGCGTGCATGCACGGGCTCACGGCGGTCGGCGGCGAGCGGCTCATCGAGCGTCGGCTCATCGCGAACCGGCCGGTGCTCGGCATCTGTGTCGGCATGCAGATCCTGTTCGCGGAGGGCATCGAGCACGGAGTGCGGACGTCCGGCTGCGGCCAGTGGCCGGGCACGGTCGAGCGCCTGGAGGCGCCGATCGTGCCGCACATGGGCTGGAACACGGTCGAGGCACCCGCCGGCTCCCGGATGTTCGCCGGGCTGGAGGGCGAGCGCTTCTACTTCGTGCACTCCTACGGCGTGCGGGAGTGGGAGATCGTCCCGGGCGGCCCGGTCAAGGCACCCGACGTCACGTGGACCTCGTACGAGGGTGACCGCTTCGTGTCGGGCGTCGAGCACGGCCCCCTCTGGGCCACGCAGTTCCACCCCGAGAAGTCGGCCGACGCCGGCCGGCGCCTGCTCGAGAACTGGATCGCGACGCTCAGCTGATCGCTTCAGCGATGGCGCGTCCGAGGTCGTCGGGACGGGAGAACTGCGGCCAGTGACCCGTGGGCAGCTCCACGATCGTGAGGTCGCGCAGCTTCGGCAGCTCGGACACCTCGTCTTCACCGGCGGCGACGAACTCGTCGATCTCCTGGCGGGTGAACGTGCTGAGAATGACCGTGGCGGGCACGTCGTAGCGACGCGCGTCGGTCAGTTGCTGCTCGTCGCTGGCGGCGGCGGCGGGATGAGGCACCGCTCGTGCACGGAAGTTCTCGAGCGTCACCGGGTCGAGGCCGGCGAGGTCCTTGCCGTCCTCACCCCACAGGCTCCACGGTGGCAGCGGCAGGTCAGCCGCCTCGGCCGGCAGGTCCGCGTTGGTGGCGAGGCCGTGGGGGATCGGTACGGAGTCGACGTAGACGGCGCGGACCACGCGATCGGGCCGTTGGTCGACGGCGGCGTGGATGACCGTGCCGCCCCCGCTGTGGCCCACGAGCACGACCGCCTCGTCATGACGGTCGATCTCGGCCACGACCGCGCCGACGTGCTCGGCCAGCCCGATCCCCGAGCGGTCGGCATCGGCCGACTCCAGGCCGGGCAGCGTGAGGGCCACGGGCTGGTGCCCGGCGTCGACGATGGGCGGGAGGGTGTCGTTCCACGAGTCGGCCTGCAGCCAGAACCCCGGAACCAGGATCACGATGCTCATGGCGTCGACGCTACGTCCGCCCACCGACACGCGTCACCCCCTCGGGCGGTGAGCCAGTGACCAGTGTCCGCCACGGGCGGTGAGCCGAGGGCCTGTGCGAGCGCCCCACTGGTCCCGGACTCACCCCGCGGACGCGCGAGTGGTCCCAGACTCACCGCCCGCCACGCGGGGGAGCGTCACCGATACGATCACGAGCGTGAGTGACTACCTGGAACTGCTGCCCGCCGTCGACATCAAGAGCGGGCAGGCCGTCCAGCTCGTGCAGGGCGTCGACGGGTCCGAGAAGGCGTTCGGCGACCCGATCGAGGCCGCGCTGCGCTGGCAGGACGCCGGCGCCGAGTGGCTCCACCTCGTCGACCTCGACGCCGCGTTCGGCCATGGCCAGAACCGCGACCTCCAGGCCGAGATCGTCGGTCGACTCGACATCCAGGTCGAGATGTCCGGCGGCATCCGCGACGACGAGTCCCTCGAGGCCGCGATGGCCACGGGCTGCCGTCGCGTCAACATCGGCACCGCCGCGCTCGAGCAGCCCGAGTGGTGCGCCCGCGCCATCGCCACGTGGGGCGACCGCGTCGCGATCGGGCTCGACGTCCGCGGCACGACCCTCGCGGCCCGCGGCTGGACCCGCGACGGCGGCGACCTGTACGAGACGCTCGCGCGCCTCGACGCCGAGGGCTGCGCGCGCTACGTCGTGACCGACGTCAACAAGGACGGCATGCTCCAGGGCCCGAACCTCGACCTGCTGCGCGACGTCTGCAGCCGCACCGACCGTCCCGTCGTCGCCTCCGGCGGCGTCACGACGCTCGACGACGTCCGGGCGCTCTCGGGCCTGGTCGGCATCGGCGTCGAGGGTGCGATCGCCGGTACCGCGCTCTACATGGGCCAGTTCACGCTCGAGGAGGCCCTCGCGATCACGAAGGGCGCCGCCGAGGCTCGCTCGTGACCCTCGCGGTCCGTGTCATCCCGTGCCTCGACGTCGACGCCGGGCGGGTCGTCAAGGGCGTCAACTTCGTCGACCTGCGCGATGCCGGTGATCCCGTCGAGATGGCGCGGGTCTACGACGCCGCCGGCGCCGACGAGCTCACGTTCCTCGACATCACCGCGTCCAGCGGCGATCGCAGCACGACGTACGACATGGTCGGCCAGGCCGCCGAGCAGGTCTTCATCCCGCTCACGGTGGGCGGGGGTGTGCGCACGACGGGCGACGTCGACCGGCTGCTGCGCGCCGGCGCCGACAAGGTCGGCATCAACACCGCCGCCATCGCGCGCCCAGAGGTGATCGGCGAGATCTCGCAGCGGTTCGGCAACCAGGTGCTCGTGCTGAGCGTCGACGCGCGACGTGCGCCCGACCAGCCGAGCGGCTTCGAGGTCACGACCCACGGAGGCCGGCAGAGCGCCGGGATCGACGCCGTCGAATGGGTGCGCCGGGCCAGCGAGCTGGGTGCAGGGGAGATCCTGCTGAACTCGATGGACGCCGACGGCACGAAACAGGGCTTCGACCTGGAAATGATTCGGGCGGTCCGCGGTGTTACACAGGTGCCACTGATCGCCAGTGGCGGCGCCGGGAAGCTCGAACACTTCCCCCCAGCGGTCGAGGCCGGCGCCGACGCCGTGCTGGCCGCGAGTGTGTTCCACTTCGGCAGCCTGACCATCCAGGACGTGAAAGACACCTTGCGCGCTGCCGGCCACACCGTCAGATGACCGCCCTCGACAACCTCGGTGGCACCGACACGACCGACCTGACCCGTCGGGGCTTCCGCGTCCTCGGGATCGGCATCGGCCGCCAGAAGGCGCTGTTCTCGCTCTCGATCGCGTTCTCGGTGCTGTTCGGCGCCACGACCGTGGCCGACGCCTGGGTCCTGGGCTGGGCCACCGACCACGTGATCCGGCCGTCGTTCGCCGACGGCGACGTCGCGACCGGTGCCCTCGTCACGGGCACGCTGCTCTTCATCAGCGCTGCGCTGCTGCGCATGATCGGCGTCGTCGGACGCCGGCTCGTGGGCGGCATCGTCTACTACCGCCTCGTGGCGGGCGACCGTCGTCGCGTGACCCGCAAGTACCTGCAGCTGCCGGTCTCGTGGCACCAGTCGCACCCCACCGGGCAGCTGCTGTCCAACGCCAACGCCGACGTCGAAGCCATCTGGAGCGTCTTCATGCCGCTGCCGATGGCGATCGGGGTCATCGCGATGCTCGTCGTCGCGGTCGCCACGATGCTCGCCGCCGACCTCGTGCTGACGCTCGTGGGACTCGTCGTGTTCCCGCTCCTGTTCGTGCTCAACGTCGTCTACCAGCGCCGCCAGGGCCCGCGCATGGCCCAGGCGCAGAGCCTCCGCGGCGACGTCTCGTCGGTCGCGCACGAGTCCTTCGACGGCGCGCTGGTCGTGAAGTCGCTGGGACGTGAGGACGAGGAGACGGCACGGTTCGCCAGCGCCTCGGAGGAGCTGCGAGACGCCAACATCGCGGTCGGTCGGGTCCGCGCGGTCTTCGAGCCGGTCCTCGAGGCGCTGCCGAGCATCGGCGTGCTGCTCGTCGTCCTGCTCGGCATCGGCCGCATCGAGTCCGGCGCCACCGATCCCGGCGACGTCGTGCAGATCGCGTACCTGTTCACGATCGTCGCGATGCCGGTGCGAGCGATCGGCTGGGTGCTCGCCGAGCTGCCGCGCACCGTCGTCGGCTGGGACCGCGTGCGCGGGGTCCTCGACGACCCGACCCGCTTCCCCTACGGCTCCGACGACCTGCCCGGGTCCGGCCCCGTCGGCCTGCGCACCGAGGGCCTCGGGTTCTCGTACGAGCCGGGGGAGCCCGTTCTCGCCGACCTCGACCTCGACGTGCGGCCGGGCAGCGTCACCGCCGTCGTCGGGTCCACCGGCAGCGGCAAGAGCACCCTGACGTCCCTGGTCACGCGCCTGGTCGACGCCGACGAGGGCCAGGTGCTGCTCGACGGCCGTCCCGTGGCCGAGATCGAGCACGGTGCGCTCTCGGCCGCAGTCTCGCTCGTCCCGCAGGCCACGTTCCTGTTCGACGACACGGTGCGCAGCAACATCACGCTCGACGCCGACGTCGACGACGAGACGGTGTGGGACGTGCTCCGCACGGTGCAGGCCGAGCGCTTCGTCGCGGCGTTGCCGCACGGTCTCGACACGCAGCTGGGGGAGCGCGGCACGTCGCTCTCCGGAGGGCAGCGTCAGCGTCTGTCGCTCGCGCGGGCGCTCGTGCGATCTCCGCGGCTGCTCGTGCTCGACGACGCCACGAGCGCTCTCGACCCCGACGTCGAGCAGCGCATCCTCCGCGCCCTGGCCGAGCGCTCGCAGTCGGGCGGCCCCACGGTGCTCGTCGTGGCCTACCGCAAGGCCACGATCGCGCTGGCCGACCAGGTCGTGCACCTGGCCGACGGGCGCATCGCCGACCGCGGCACCCACGCCGAGCTGCGGGAGCGGTCCGCCGCCTACCGCGACCTCGTCGACGCGTACGACCAGGCCCGCGAGGAGGTCGACCATGAGTGACAAGACCACGCCCCGCGAGGGGAGCCTGCGCATCATCCGACGTGGCCTGGCGCTGAGCCCGGCCATCACCGAGGGGTGGCGTCGCACGGTGCTCCTGGCCCTGCTCGGCACGGCCGGCAGCTCGCTCGTGCCGATCGTCGTGCAGCGCTCGGTCGACTCGGGCCTCGGCGACACCCGGGGGGGCGTCGAGGGCGACCGCATCGTGCTCGTCGTCGTGCTCGCGGCCCTGCTGCTGGTCGTCTCGGGCGTCGCGAGCTGGGCAGCAAAGGTCCGCATCTTCACCGGCACCGAGCGCGGCCTCACCCAGCTGCGGGTCCGGGCGTTCCGCCACGTCCACGACCTCTCGATGCTGACGCAGAACACGCAGCGCCGTGGCTCGCTCGTCTCGCGGGTCACGTCCGACATCGACCAGATCTCGCTGTTCCTGCAGTCGACGGGCATGATCCTGGTGCTCAGCGCGGGCCAGATGCTGGTGGCCACCGCCGTCATGGCGTTCCTGTCGTGGCAGCTCACGCTCGTCGTGATCGCGGTGTTCGTCCCGCTGGCCCTGAGCCTGAAGTTCTTCGCCGAGCGGATGTCGGTCGCCTACGACCGCGTGCGCCAGACCGTCGCCGACCTGCTCACGACGATCGCCGAGCCCGTCGTGGGCGCGTCGGTCGTGCGCTCGTACGCGATCGAGGGACGCACGCAGCAGCGCATCGACGCCGCGATCCAGACCAACTACCGGTCGAACGTCAAGGCGCAGACGATCGTGAGCGTCACGTTCGCGTCGGCGATCCTGGTCGGGGGCGTGGCCAACGCTGCGGCCCTCGGCGTGGGCGTGTGGCTCGGTGTCGTCGGCGACCTGTCGATGGGCACCGTGATCGCCTTCATCTTCCTCATCACGCTGTTCGTCGGCCCGGCGCAGATGGCCACCCAGGTCATCACCGAGGCGCAGAACGCCGTCGCCTCCTGGCGCCGCGTGATCGAGCTGCTCGAGACGCCCGCCGACGTCGTCGATCCCGGCCCCGGGAGCGCCGCCCTCCCCACGGGTGACCTCGGCGCCCGCTTCACCCACGTGCGGTTCGCGTACCCCGACGGCCCGACGGTGCTGGACGACGTCGACGTCACGATCGCGCCCCGTCAGCGCATCGCCGTGGTGGGCGAGACCGGCTCGGGCAAGACCACGTTCGCCAAGCTGCTGACCCGGTTGATGGACCCGGCCGAGGGCACGGTTGCGCTGGGTCGCGACGACCAGTGGGCCGACGTCGCCCAGGTCTCGTTCGCCGACCTGCGACGCCACGTCGTGATGGTGCCGCAGGAGGGATTCCTGTTCGACTCCACCCTGGCGGAGAACCTGCGGTACGGCCGTCGATCGGCCACCGACGACGAGCTCGTCGCCGCGATCGGCGACCTCGGCCTGGTCGACTGGTTCGAGGCGCTGCCGCGCGGGTTGCAGACCCGCGTCGGCCAGCGCGGCGAGTCGTTGTCGGCCGGCGAACGACAGCTCGTCGCGCTCGTGCGGTCCGCCCTGGCCGACCCCGCGTTCCTGGTGCTCGACGAGGCACGAGCGCGGTCGACCCCCAGACCGAGCTGCGGGCCACGCGTGCGCTCGAGGTGCTGCTCGACGGACGCACGAGCGTCACGATCGCGCACCGGCTGTCCACGGCCGAGAACGCCGACCGCATCCTCGTGTTCGACGCCGGTCGCCTCGTCGAGGACGGCTCGCACGCCGAGCTCGTCGACGCGGGCGGCGTGTACCAGCGCCTGCACGCCAGCTGGGTGGCCCAGGCGTCGCTCGGGCTCGGGGCGCCGGCTGGGACACTGGCACCGTGAGCAACCTGAACCCCGACGTCGCCGCGCGGCTCAAGCGGGACGCCAACGGTCTCGTGGCTGCGGTCGTGCAGGACGTGGACACCCGCGACGTGCTGATGGTGGGCTGGATGGACGACGAGGCGCTGCACCGCACCCTCACGACCGGCGCGGCCACGTTCTGGAGCCGCAGCCGGAACGAGTACTGGGTCAAGGGCGAGACGTCTGGCCACACGCTCGCGGTGCGCGAGGTGCGCCTCGACTGCGACGGCGACACCGTGCTCGTCACGACCGTTCCTGCGGGCCCGACCTGCCACACCGGTGCCAGAACCTGCTTCGACGCCGACCGGCTCCTCTGACGTGGCGCGCACGAGTCCTCGCCGCTGGTACGGCCCCACGGTCCTCGGCATCGTCGTGGCCGGTGGTGCCGCGTTCGCGCTCGGTCGGCGCACGTGGGTCACCACGACGCTCGGCGACGGCCAGGGCGCCGGTGCGGTCATCGAGTCGACCGGCACGGACGTCTCGGCGCTCGTGCCCGGGCTCGCGGTCGTGATCGTGGCGGCGGGTCTCGGCGTGCTGGCCTCCGGCGGCTGGTTGCGCAGGGTCATCGGCGTGCTCGTCGTCTCCGCGTCGGTCGGCGGGATCCTCGCGACCCGCACCGATCCTGACGGCGTCGTCGACGCGGCCGTGCAGGAGAGCGTCGCGTTCGGCGAGGGCGTCGACGTGACCTCGGTGACCCACGCCGGGCCGTGGCTCGCTGCTGCGGCCTTCGTGCTCGCGGCGCTGCTCGGGCTCCTCGTGGTCCGGTACGGCGCGGCCTGGCCCACCATGAGCAGTCGGTACGAGTCGCCGTCGGCGCGCGTCGTGGAGCCGGACAGCTCGGACCTCTGGAAGGCCATGGACGCCGGACTCGATCCCACCGCGTCGGCTGACGATGCCACCGACGACCGCGACGCCGACGACGCTCGCCCGTCCGGGTAGGCTGACCCGCGTCAGACCGCCCGACCACCGCAGGAGTCTTCGCCCATGTCGCACGGATCCTCGCCCGCCGCCTGGACCGCCGTCCTGCTGGCCCTCATCGGCACCACGATCGGCGGAATCGGCCTCGTGCCCGAGCCGAACTGGATCGTCTTCACGATCGGGTGCGTCGTGGCGCTCGTCGCCGGCCCGGTCGGCCTGATCATGTCGAAGACCGGCCGCGGCGCCAAGAGTCACTGACCATGAGCCAGGCGGTCCTCCCGCCTCTGCCGCCCGAGACGCCTCGGGCGGAACGGTCGCGCGCCGCTCTGCTCCGCGCGCCGCTGCTGATCGGCGGTGCCGGGGCGCTCGCGCTCGGCGCCCTCAACCTGCGCGACCCGCACGCCAGCGGCAGCTGGGGCATGTGCCCCTTCCTTCTGCTCACGGGTGAGCCCTGCCCGGCGTGTGGCGGCCTTCGCGCCATGAACGACCTGACGAGGGGCGACGTCGCCGGGGCACTGAGCAGCAATGCCGCCGCGGTCGTGTTCGTCGCCGTGATGGGCGTCGCGTGGATCGTCTGGGTCGTCCGGCGTTCGCGCGGTCAGGACGTGCCGTGGATCCGGCTGTCGCGGCCGTGGCTCATCCTGACGGCCGCGGCGATGCTGACGTTCGCGATCCTGCGGTGGACCCCGTGGGGCCACGCCCTGCAGCCCTGACCTGGTGGACAGGACGGCAGCGACGCACGTGCCAGTAGGCGTCAGTAGCTCCAGGACGGGTCGCCGAACCCCTCGGTCGCGATCAGCGTGATGAAGAACGCGATCACGAGCACGTTCAGCACGATGCCGACAATGCCCGTGATGAGGCCCGCGGTCGCCTGGCCCGACCCCGTCCGCATGCCGTTGGACCGCGCGATCTCCTTGCGTGCCGTGAAGGAGAGAATGATGGCCGGGATGCCGAGGGCGATTCCGGGCACGTAGAAGCAGAGGGCCAGGACGATGCTCGCGATCGAGCTGATCCCCAGGATCATCGACCACAGGGCCTGCTGGCTGCCCTGCGGCCCGTAGGCCTGGTACGGCTGCGGGTAGCCGTAGCCGTACGGCTGCTGCGGGTACCCGTACGGCTGCTGGCCGTACGCGTAGGGATTCGGGGTGCCGTAGGGCGGCTGGCCGGGCGGCGGGGTGGCGCCCGCTCCCTGGGGATCGGGACCCTGAGGATCCTGGTCGGGAGTGCTCATGGGGTCTCCTGGTGTGCGGGCATCGAGGTTCGCGGATCATCTCACCACGTGGCACAGGGTGCACACAGCACGTGGGTGCGGCACGATCGAGGTGACCTGCCGCCGTGGCATGCCGTGAGATCGAGAGGAACCTTCGATGGTCGACCCGTATCCCGCAGGACCCGAGCAGCCCTACCGTCCACCGACCAAGGGCGAGCCGCCTGCCTCGGTCGCGACCGCGATCAAGCTGATCTGGGTCGGCGTCGGGCTCAGCATCCTGTCGTCGCTGCTGTCCATCGTCTTCATCGACGACCTGATCGACGACGTCATCGGTGCTGACGCCTCGATCGACCGCGACGCCGCCCAGGTGGGGGTCATCGTCGGCACGGTCTTCAGCATCGCTTTCGGTGTCGGCCTCGCGATCCTGTTCATCTTCTTCCTGAAGAAGGGCGCCAACTGGGCCCGCATCGTCTACACGGTGCTGCTCGGCATCGGCATCGTCGTCGGCGTCGTGGGCCTGCTCGGGAGCCAGCCGATCGTGTTCCTGCTCCTGGGTCTCGTGGGGCTCGTGCTCAACATCGCGACGATCGTGTTCCTGTTCCGTCCCGACAGCAACGCGTTCTTCTCGGCTCCCACGCCGACCTACTGACGGACGCGGGTGCTGGACCACGGTCCGGCACCCGCGCACGTTCGTCGCTCCGACGGGTCTAGGCTGGAGCACAGTCGCCTCGACCGGGGCGGTCCCGTGCCAGGAGGTGTCATGTCCGTTCTCGACGAGATCCTTGCCGGTGCGGCCGCCGACCTCGAGGACCGCATGGCCGTCACGAGCCTCGACGACCTGAAGGCCAAGGCTGCCCGGCAGCCCGAGGCGCTCGACCCGATGCCGGCCTTCCGGGCCGAGGGCGTCTCGGTCATCGCCGAGGTCAAGCGCTCAAGCCCCAGCAAGGGCGAGCTCGCGCTCATCACCGATCCCGCCTCCCTGGCTGGCGACTACGCAGCCGGTGGTGCCGCCGCGATCAGCGTCCTGACCGAGCAGCGCCGCTTCGGCGGCACGCTCGACGACCTGCGCGCGGTCCGGGCGAAGGTCGACGTCCCGGTGCTCCGCAAGGACTTCCTCACGACGTCGTACCAGCTGTGGGAGGCCCGCGCCGCTGGCGCCGACATGGCTCTGCTGATCGTGGCCGCCCTCGAGCAGATCGTGCTCGAGAGCCTCATCGAGCGCGCGGTGTCGATCGGCCTGACCCCGCTCGTCGAGGTCCACGACGAGGACGAGCTCGACCGTGCGCTGGCCGCCGGCGCCGAGCTCATCGGCGTCAACGCCCGCAACCTCAAGACCCTCGAGGTCGACCGTGGCACGTTCGCCCGGCTCGCGCCCCGCATCCCGGCGTCCGTCGTCTCGGTCGCCGAGTCCGGCGTCCGAGGTCCGCACGACGTCATCGAGTACGGGCGCCACGGCGCCAACGTCGTGCTCGTGGGCGAGACCCTCGTGCGCGACGACGATCCCCGCGCCTCGGTCGCCGACCTCGTCGCGGCCGGTTCGCACCCCGCCCTCCAGCACCGGAGCTGACTCGCGTGACCTCTCTCTCCGACGGCCCCGTCCTGCCCGACGGACCCGGCCACTTCGGCCGCTTCGGTGGCCGCTTCATGCCCGAGGCCCTGATGGCCCCGCTCGAGGAGATCACCCGCGAGTGGGAGGCCGCCCAGGTCGACCCCGTGTTCCAGGCCGAGCTCGCCCGCATGCTGCGCGAGTACGCCAACGTGCCGAGCCCGCTCTACGAGGCGCACCGGTTCAGTAAGGCTGTGGGTGCCCGCATCCTGCTCAAGCGCGAGGACCTCAACCACACCGGCGCGCACAAGATCAACAACGTGCTCGGCCAGGCGCTGCTCGCCAAGCGCATCGGCAAGCCGCGCTGCATCGCCGAGACGGGGGCGGGCCAGCACGGCGTCGCGTCGGCCACGGCCTGCGCCTACCTC
>JAHEXN010000295.1 GCA_023252095.1 Actinomycetes bacterium
ACCTGCGCGTTCGCCAACGCACCCTCGACCATGACGTCCACCGCGTAGGCGCGGGCGAACAGCGGGAGCTCAGGAACACCATGCCCTCCGCACGAGGTGAACAACAGCTCGGCGGCGGCCGTCGGGCGGCCCGCAGCACTTAGCGCCAGCGCTCCCAGCACGTACGCCATCTGCTCGGCGAACGTCCGCGCTGTCGGCACCCGCAGACGGAGGGTCTCCGTCCACAGCTCGACCTGCGCGACGTCGCCTGCGTGGGCCGCGACGAAGGTCTCGACCGCCTCGGCCACGAGCGCGGTGGCCGACCATCCGCGGTGCAGCATGTCCCGGTGGACCGCCGCAGCCTCGGTCCGGGCTTCGGCGAGTCGTCCCAGGAACGCCAGCGCACGCGCCCGCACGAGTCTCGATGCGAGGTGCCAGAGACTGTCCACCGGCGTGGCTCGGACGGCCGCACGGGCCAGGATCTCCGACTCGGCCACGAGCCCGGCCGTCATGGCCGTCTCAGCCCGGAGGTACCGGACGAAGGTGGCACTCTCCGGATCAGACGGGAGGGGCCCGTCGAGGTGCTGGGGTTCTCGAGCCAGGCAGGCCGCCGTCACGAGCTCGTGCACCGCATCCGCGACCGGCTCCCCCGCCGAGGCGGGTGCCGCCACAAGGGCGACGGCCTCGCGGTAGCGGCGCGCGAGGAACAGCACGTAGGGCCCCTCGGGACCACCGGCTCCCGCAGGATCCGCAGCCCCCGTGAGCAGCGCTCGCGCCGCCGTGCGGGTCATGGGCGTGAGCGTAGGGCAGCCCGCGGGTCCGCGAACCCGGAATCCCGCGGCGGAGTGCGGCTAGCGCGCCTGGCCGAGGATGATGAGGTCGTCGCGGTGGACGACCTCGCGGTCATAGTCGGGGCCCAGGTCGGCCACGAGCTCGGTCGTCGAGCGGCCGAGGAGGCTCGGGAGCTCAGCACTGTCGAAGTTCACGAGGCCGCGCGCGACGACCGCGCCGAGCGCGTCCACGAGGTCGACCGGGTCGCCTGCGGCGAACTCCCCCGTGACCCCTGTGACGCCGGCGGCGAGCAGCGAGGCGCCGCGCCCCGTGAGCGCCCGGACGGCACCGTCGTCGAGCACGACCGACCCCTTGGTCTGGCTCGCGTGCGCCAGCCACAGGAGTCGGGACGACCGGCGTTTGCCGGTCGACGCGAACCGGGTGCCCACGGCCTCGCCTGCCAGCGCCGCGGCCGCATGGTCGGCGCGCGTCAGCACGACGGGGATGCCGGCAGCCGTGGCGATGCGGGCCGCCTCGACCTTGGTGACCATGCCCCCGGTGCCGACGGCCGACCCGACGCGGGCGATGTCGACACCGGCCAGGTCCGACTCGTGCGCGACCGTGGGAATCAGGCGCGAGTCCGGCTCGGACGGGTGCGCGGTGTAGAGGCCGTCGACGTCCGACAGGAGCACGAGGAGGTCTGCGTGCACGAGGTGCGCGACGAGCGCGGCCAGGCGGTCGTTGTCGCCGAAGCGGATCTCGCTCGTCGCGACGGTGTCGTTCTCGTTGACTACCGGCACGATGCCGAGCTCGAGCAGCTTCGCGAACGTCTGGTGGGCGTTGCGGTAGTGACTGCGGCGGGTGACGTCGTCGACCGTCAGGAGGACCTGGCCGACCGTGAGACCCCGGACGGCGAAGCGGCTGGAGTACTCGGCCATCAACGCTCCCTGGCCCACGCTGGCCGCAGCCTGCTGCGTGGCGAGGTCCTGGGGCCGCTCCGGCAGACCAAGCGGGCCGAGACCGGCCGCGATCGCTCCCGAGCTGACCAGCACGACGTCGTCACCGCGGCGACGCGCCGCCGCGAGAGCCGTGACGAGCCCCTCGAGACGGTCGGGGTCGATGTGACCGCCCGGCGTCGTCAGGGACGACGAGCCGATCTTGACGACCACACGGCTCATCGCGCGTCGGTCTCCTCGGTCTCGCCCACCTCGTCCGCGTCGGCGACGACGTCCTGGTCGGTCGCTGCCGGGCTGGCGGGCGCGTCGGGATGGAGCCCGTCCTCGGCGTCGAGGTCGTAGAACTCGAAGTAGTCCTGGTCGGGCTGCGAGGTGCGCACCTCACGGGCCGCCGCCTCGGCGGCCCGCTTGGCCGCCAGGTCGTCACGGCGCTGCCGGTTGGTGCGGCGGTCGTTCTCGTCGAACCGCAGGTCGCCACCGCGCGGGCCGAGCACCTCGGCGCCGACGGGCGTCTGCGGATCGAAGTCGAAGACCACGGCGCCGTCGTCCTCAGGGCCTGTGCCGCCGATGATGACGTCGTCGCCGGCCTGCGCACCGAGCTTGAGGAGGCGGTCCTCGATGCCCAGGCGGTTGAGCCGGTCGGCGAGGAATCCCACGGCCTCGTCGTTGGAGAAGTCGGTCTGTCGCACCCACCGCTTGGGCTTCTCGCCCCGGACGACCCACAGGGGGGCGTCGTCCGAACCCTTGCGGACGACCGTGAACTCGGCGTCGACCCCGGCCTCGGCACGGGGGCGCAGCACGATGCGCGTCGGCGGCGCGTCGGGCTCGGCGTCGCGGCGCGAGTTGACGATGTCGGCCATCGCGAAGCTCAGCTCGCGCAGGCCCGCGTGGCTGGCGGCCGAGACGTCGAAGACGCGCAGGCCGCGGGCGACCAGGTCGGCGCGCACGAACTCCGCGATCTCCGCGGCGTCCGGGACGTCGGTCTTGTTCAGCGCGACCAGACGCGGACGGTCCAGGAGGTCGGTCTCGGTGGCCTCGGCGTACCGGGCCAGCTCGTTCTCGATGATGTCAAGGTCGGTCAGGGGGTCGCGGCCGGGCTCGACCGTGGCGCAGTCGATGACGTGCACCAAGGCGGCACAGCGCTCGATGTGACGCAGGAAGTCGTGCCCGAGACCCTTGCCTTCACTGGCGCCCTCGATCAGGCCGGGGATGTCGGCGACGGTGAAGGTCGTCTGACCCGCCGTGACGACGCCGAGGTTGGGCACGAGCGTCGTGAACGGGTAGTCGGCGATCTTGGGGCGGGCCCGCGACAGGGCCGCGATGAGACTGGACTTACCGGCGCTGGGGAAGCCCACCAGGCCGATGTCGGCCACGACCTTGAGCTCGAGCGTGACGCTGAGCTCGTCGCCCGGCTCGCCCTTGAGCGCGAAGCCGGGGGCCTTGCGCTTGGAGGAGGCCAGCGCAGCGTTGCCGAGGCCGCCGCGGCCACCGGCCGCGATGACGACCTCGGTGCCCACGCCGATCAGGTCGGCGAGCTGCTCGCCCGTGGCGGCGTCGCGCACGACCGTGCCGTCCGGCACCGCGAGCACGAGGTCGTCGCCGTTGGCGCCGCTGCGGTTGGAACCTGCACCCGGCATGCCCTTGCCGCCGGAGCGCTTGGGCTCGTGGTGGTAGTCGATCAAGGTCGTGACATCGGCCGCGACCCGGAGGATCACGTCGCCGCCGTGGCCGCCGTTGCCGCCGTCGGGGCCCCCGAGGGGCTTGAACTTCTCGCGGTGCACCGAGGCGACGCCATGGCCGCCCGATCCGCCCGAGACCTGCAGCGTCACGCGGTCGATGAAGCTGGGGATCGCCATGTCACCTCCTCGGTGTCATACGTGGAAAATGCAGAGGGGGCGGGCCGCACGTGGCGGCCCGCCCCCTCTGAGAGCACAGTCTGCGGGAAGCTGTGTCAGCGCCGGATCAGACCGGCGACGGGACGATGTTGACGACCTTGCGGCCGCGCTTGGTGCCGAACTCCACGGCACCGGCCGAGAGCGCGAAGAGGGTGTCGTCGCCGCCAC
>JAHEXN010000296.1 GCA_023252095.1 Actinomycetes bacterium
CTCACCGAGCTGAGCACCTTCATCCAGAACCTCGTGCAGAGCGGGTTCGTCACCGCTCAGGCGTCGGTCACCTACAACGACCAGTACGAGCAGTTCACGACGAGCACGCGTCAGGCTGTCGACGCCCTCGAGAACCTCGCGGCGTACCTCGAGCAGGCCGCCGACACGCTGTCCGCGACCGACGCCGACCTGTCGAGCGCGATCAACGCCTCCTGACCTGATCCGCTGGTCGCTCCGGCCTGATGGGCCGGAGCGGCCGCGAACCGGGGTGACCCGGAGCGGACGCGACCCGAAGGACACGCCATGCCCATCATGATTCCCGAGCCCGTCGAGTGGGCTCTCGACCTGTTCGGTCTCAAGTGGATCAACCTCAACGAGGACGCCATCGAGGAGCTCGGCGACCAGCTGTTGGCGTTCACCACCGAGCTTGACGAGTTCGTCGCGGCCGTGGGGTCGGCGATCGAGACGGTTGCCGAGGTGTCCGACTCGACCGCTCTGACGTCGTACAGCGAGGTCTTCGACGACACGCGGAGCAACATCTTCGAGCCGCTCAAGGAAGCGGCCGCCTTCACCCAGCCCATCTGCGGGAACGTCGCCGACGGCATCCGCACCTACAAGATCTCCGTGCTGGCGGTCGGCGGCGTCCAGGCCGCCGCGCTCGCGGCAGCCGGCCCGCTCGGTGCCGCGGTGCGCCTGGTCGCGAAGGATGCCCTCCGGGCGATCATCGACGTCGCGGTCTCCGAGCTCATCTCGCAGGTTGTCGGTGCCATCGACAACGAGATCAAGACGCGCATCATCGACCCGATCACCGAGCTCACGACCGCTGCGATCCAGGCGGTGACCAAGCCGGTCTCGGACGTCGTCGTCTCGCTGACGCCGTCGGTGAGCGGCACGGTCGTCGTGCCCACGTTGGTGTGCGACATCCTCGACATCCAGAAGGCCGTGACCGACATCAAGGACGCCTACGACCAGTTCGAGGTCGCCTTCAACACGCTGCTCGACTGGCACGCCGGCTGCGACTACATGACGCCCACCTCGATCCCCGACCTCCAGAACGCGGACGTGTTCAAGGTCGTCCTGGACGACATGGTCGCCACGGTGTCCGACGAGCTGGCACTCATGGGTCAGGCCGTCGTCGAGAAGCTGGCGTCCGGCATCACGATCGTCTACGAGAAGTACGCCGAGGCCGACGAGAGCCTCGCGCAGACCGGTGCGGATGTCCTCAACAACATCACGTTCCCGCCGCTCACGCACCCGTTCCTGATTGACCGGGAGGCGCCGCCGGCTCAGACGAACATCGATCTGTCGGACGGTCCGGTGCAGACCGGTGCGGGTCAGTCGGACGCGAGCAACGGCATCAGCCAGACGCAGATCGACCTGGCCGACGACCCGATCGAGACGGGCGCCGGTGACTCGACCGCTCGCGAGGGCATCGAGGAGATCGAGATCGACCTGGGTGACGGCCCGGTCGTGACGGGCGCGGGCGAGTCCGATGCCCGCAACAACATCCGGCCGATCAACGTCAACACGGGCCAGCCGGCCTGACGGTGATCCGGTGGGGGAGGGCGGTCGCGACCGCGCCTCCGGGGCGAGATGATCGGGACATGACGTCACGATCGGCCCCGGGCGCGGCCGCGGCCGCCCTCGTCGTTCTCGCAGTGCTCGCCTCGGTGAGCGCGTGTGGTGGGAACGAGGGTGGCGAGACCCGCTGCGAGGAGTTCGCCCTGATGTCCGTGGGCGACAAGACCGCAGTCGTCGAGCAGCTCCTGGCCGAGCAGAGCGGCGAGGAACCCACGGAGGGCTCGGTGGACCTCACGGTCAGCGCCGCCAGCTACCACTGCCTCTCGCCCGACGCGCAGGACGACCTCGTCAAGGACGTCCTCGGCTGATCTGGCAGAGGGCCCCAGCCACAGGCCGCTTCAGCGCAGCGGGCCCCAGCCACAGGCCGAGCGGAGCGAGGCAGACGCCCGGGCGAAAGCCCGGAGGCGGCGAGGAACGAGCCGCCGTGCGACGAGCTTGCGAGGAGCGCGTCACATTTTGCGCAACCGGACCCATTTGACGTTGTGGGCGTTGTCCTTGCGGAGCACGAGGTCGGCGCGACCGCGGGTCGTGAGGATGTTCTCGCGCAGGTTGGGCCAGTTGATCGTGTCCCAGAGGTGCACGGCGCGGGCCACGGCCTCCTCGTCGCTGAGCGAGCTGTAGCGGTGGAAGTACGACTCCGGGTCGGCGAAGGCCGTGCGGCGCAGCGTCAGGAAGCGGTCGACGTACCAACGCTTGATGTCGCGGTTCGCGGCGTCGACATAGACCGAGAAGTCGAAGAAGTCGCTGATCGCCAGGCCCGGGCTGCCGTCACCGCGGGCCCGGGCGGGCGCGAGGACGTTGAGCCCCTCGACGATCACGATGTCGGGCCGGTGCAGGCTCACGACCTCGTCGGTCACGTCGTACGTGAGGTGCGAGTAGACGGGCGCCTCGACGAGCTCGGCCCCGGACTTGACGCTCATGATGAAGCGCAGGAGTCCCTTGCGGTCGTACGACTCCGGGAACCCCTTGCGCTCGAGCAGGCCCCGGCGCTCGAGCTCGGCGTTGGGGAGCAGGAACCCGTCGGTCGTGACGAGCTCGACCTGCGGGCCTTCCGGGGCATGGGCGAGCAGCTCACGGATCAGGCGGGCCGTCGTGGACTTGCCGACCGCGACCGATCCGCCGATGCCGATGACGTACGGCGTGCGCTGCGGCTGCGGGTTGCCGAGGAACTTCTCGGTCGCGCGGTAGAGGCCGGACGCGGCCCGGATGCGCAGCGCGATGAGCTCGGCCAGCGGCAGGTAGACCTGCCGGACCTCCTCCAGGTCGAGCTCGTCACCGATGCCGCGGACCCGCTCGATCTCGGGGGCCGCCAGCGGGAGCGGCGCGTCGCCGGCCAGCTGGGCCCACGCACCGCGCTCCAGCTCGACGTAGGGCGAGAGGTCGCGTGACATGCGCACCATTGTTGCCATCGCGGTGGGCGAAGACGCAGTCGGTACCCTGAACCCCATGTGTGGAATCGTCGGATACGTCGGCCAGCGGTCCGCCGTCGACGTCGTCATGGGTGGCCTGCGACGTCTCGAGTACCGCGGCTACGACTCCGGCGGGGTCGCGGTCGTCGCCGACGACGGTCTCGTCGCAGCCAAGAAGGCCGGCAAGCTGCTCAACCTCGACGCGGTCCTGGCCGAGCAGCCGCTCCCCGATGCGCGCACTGGCATCGGCCACACCCGCTGGGCCACGCACGGCGGTCCGACAGATCGCAACGCGCACCCGCACCTCGACGACACGGGGCGCGTCGCGGTCGTGCACAACGGCATCATCGAGAACTTCGCCGAGCTCCGTGACGGCATCGAGCGTTCCGGGCGTGAGCTCGAGAGCGAGACCGACTCCGAGGTCGTGGCGTTCCTGGTCCACGACGAGCTCGTGGCCGGCCGCGACATCGGCGATGCCGTCCGCGCCGTCAGCCGCCGTCTGGAGGGTGCCTTCACCCTCGTGATCTGCGACGCGCAGACGCCCGGCGTGGTGGTCGGTGCCCGCCGCAACTCCCCGCTCGTGGTCGGACGCGGCGAGGGCGAGAACTTCCTGGGATCCGACGTCGCAGCCTTCATCGAGTACACGAAGGAGGCCGTCGAGCTCGGTCAGGACCAGGTCGTCGTCATCACGGCGGACGACATCACGGTCTACGACTTCGACGGATCCCCCGTCGAGACGACGCCCTACACCGTCGACTGGGACCTGTCGGCCGCCC
>JAHEXN010000297.1 GCA_023252095.1 Actinomycetes bacterium
TGGACGACCCAGTCGAACTGGACGTAGTTCGAGCTCATGACGGAGAGCTGCTGCATCGCGTCGAAGAGGGCCTTCGGACCTCGACTGTTCGGGTTCCAGACGACCTGGAGGACGCCGTGCTCGATCGTGGGCGTCATGTCCCGCCAGGGTGTGGGCTCCGCGGCGCCGGGCGCGGTCGTGCGGACGAGCAGGTGCACGTTCTGCACGCCTGGGTTGGGCGCGAAGAATCGCCAACCGGGGAGCGGCCATCCGCCGACGAACTTGCGGAGGTCCTGGTTGAACGAGTCAGGGGTGTTCTGGAGGATCGACGAGACCAAGTGCACCGCGATCGAGCTGGTCGCGACGGCGCCGACCGTGCGGCGGAGCGTGTCAGTGCGCATCGGAGAACTCCCGGATCTGGGCCGCGACCACGCCTGCGTGCTCGCGGAATCCCAGGATCGAACGATGGCTCGCGCCCGGTACACCCCGCAAGTCAGCCGAGATCTTCGCGGCGTATTCGGCTTGCTGCTCAGCGTGCTCGGACGAGGCGATCACGAGGGTGGGTGGCAGGTCGCGAGCCCGGAGCCGAGCTCGGACCAGGTCGATCGTCAGGTACTCGCGCACTGCATTCACGACGGTGCGCGGCGCGAACACGAACTGCACGTAGCTGGCCTGGTCGTCCGGCGCGAACGCCACCTGTCGCTCGACCACGTTCGGGGCCCAGCTGTGGATGCCGGTCGTGCCGGCGAACAGCGAGTGTGCCTGCGTCTGGATGAACTTGCCGAGTCGTCGACGGTCCTGACGCTCGGCTTCCAGCAGATCCGGGTCGGTGCCGTCGATGATCACGAGGGCGCGCACCCGACCGGCCAGCTCCGGCTCCGTGACGTACAGCGAGGCCACCAGTGAGCCGATGGAGTGGGCCACCACGATGACGGGACCCGTCACGCCGGCCGACGTGAGCACGGTCGCCACGGTCGCGGCGACGGTCGGTCCGGACTCGGTCATCCCGTAGCCCGGGCGGTGGTAGCGAACGACGGTGTGGTCCTTGGCGAGGTGCTCCGCGATCCACGCCCATGACTCCAACGGCTGCCCGAGTCCGCACTCCAGGAGATAGGCCGGCCGCGTCGATCCCGGATCCGTGGCGGGCCCGTCGACGGTGTACTCGATCGTGCCGTGGGGGCCGGAGGTCCGCTGCACCCCGCGCAGACCGAGTCGGCGCTCGCGGTCCATGTTCCGGCGTTCCTGCGCCTGCACGGCGCTCACCGCGACCACGGCGGCGGCCGCGCCGAGAACCGCCCGCTCGAGGTAGCGCTCCTGGCCGCGCGTGCGCAGGACGTACTCGACGGCACCGTGGGACCCGGTGAAACCCCACACGAAACGAGGCAGCTCCATGACGGAGGCGACAGCGACGTGGAAGCCCTTGACAGCGTGCAGGGCGCGGACAGCCCAACGATCAGGGAGGGCGTAGATCACCGGGAACCCGGCCTCCCAGACGATGGTGCCGACGGTCAGAACCCGACAGAGCCGGGGGTGACGCCGCAGGAGTGGAGCTGCTGGTCCCCGGCCGTAGTTCTCGGTCTGCAGCACTTCGGCGAGCGCGTCGCCCTGCACCCAGCTGCTGCCGAAAGCCTTGGAGATGCCGGACACGGCGTAGCTCAGACCTGCTTGGAAGTTGACGGCCCGCAGGAAGAGGTCGTCGGCTACCCGGGGCTTCGGTACCAGGGCGCTCACGACCCGGTACTGCGTGACGACCGCAGCCATCTGGTCGGCGCCGTCGCGCCCGTAGGCGGTGCGCACCTCGGAGAGACGGTTGCACGCCGCAATCACGGCGGACGCCGCTATCTGAGTCCGTCGACGGCCACGACCGGCGAGCAGCGCAGCCGATGCGGCAAGCGTGACTCCCGCAAGGACCCGTGGCGTCTCCGGACGATCCAGCACGGTGCGCCACCGGTGACGGAAGGTCCCGGGCTCAGTGCCGGCGGCCGAGCTGCCGCGAAGCAGACCGTCCGACTCGTACAGCTCACGGTGCGTGAGTGACTCGGCCGCCGAGAGGAGCTGGCCGATCGCGATCGGGGCGAAGACGCGGTCCATCGATCGTTGGAGGTGGTCGCGGGCGGGACGCTGGCGGGAAGCGGTCCGGAAAAGGGCCAAGGCTCAGTCCTTCGCTCGTCGTGGTGGGGCTGATGCTGGAACGGCGGAAGGGGCTGGTTCAAGCTCAGCCCCTTCCGCCGCGTGGCCGCAGCTGCGGCGCGGGTGTCAGCAGACCAGGCAGATGGTGCTGCCCTGGACCACGAACTGAGCGGCGTAGATGGGCGTCGCCATTGCCGGGGTCTTCGAGTCGGCCTGGAAGCCCGGCACGGCAGCTCCCATCGAGGTGTTGGCGAAGTCCTGGACGGTGCAGATCTCGGAACGCATGACATGTCCTTCCGTTGGTGATCATTGACGCGATCAGTAGAACGACGCCACGTGGACATAGTCAATGGGAACTATGAAAGTTCATCCGCAAGGACTAGTCCGCCTCCGTCCCCCGCCCGATGGACATGTGCCACGTCTTGTCCGTCGGCGAGGCAGCACGACCTCCTGCTGAAGCGCGAGAGGTATCAGCGAGCCAGCGTCCCGCACTACTGGGTCGTCGACCCGAATGATCCGCGCATCCTGGCCTGGCAGCTGCGAGAGGGTGAGTACGTCTCCGTGGCCGACGTCAGCGGCGCCGAGGCGTGGAACTCACCGTTGCCCTTCGCGGTGACGCTCGTGCCGGACGACCTCGTGCGCTGACTCCTCGCACGATCTGAGGTAGCTGCGGTCACGACCTAGGGATCTCGTCCGATGTGGGTGCCTACCTCAGGCTCTGAGGATCGAGACATGATCATCGATCCGGAGTCCTTCGTCCCCGTCGAGGTAGGCCGTCGTCTGGCGGCTGCTCGTGGCCAGCAAGCTCGCACCGTGGTCCCGACGCGTCGCCGGCAGCGGCCCCACCGCGGGCCGGTGCTGCGCCTCGCCGCGTGGGCCACCGGTCGCACCGCCTACATCTGAGCATGGACACCGCCGGTCCGTCGGCGCCGTCGGCCATCATGGACCCCATGGCGACCGACCGGGCTCCCTCGACGCCGCTCGTCGGCCGCGGGCGTGAGCTCGACCAGCTGCTCGCTCATGCCGGAGTCACTGATGCCGACGCGCGTGAGGTCGTGCTGCTCGGTGGCGACGCCGGTATCGGCAAGACGCGCCTCCTGCGTGAGCTGGGCATCCGCGCTCGCGACGCCGGCCACCGGGTCCTGGTGGGCCACTGCCTCGACCTCGGAGACAGCGCCTTGCCGTACCAGCCGTTCGCCGAGGCATTCGGCTCCCTGCCCAAGGGGGAGCGCGATGAGCTGTCCGAGCGGTTCCCGGCCCTCGCGCCGTTGCTGCCCAGGGGCTCGGCCTCGCCGGGCCCGGGTGTCGAGCGCGCCGATCTCTTTGCGTCCGTCGTCGCAGGACTCGACTCTCTCGCCGTCGACGAGCCGCTCCTGTTCGTGATCGAGGACGCCCACTGGGCTGACGCCTCCACGCGACACCTCATCCGGTACGTCCTGGCCCAGGGCTTCCACGGGTCGGTGCACGTCGTCGTCAGCTACCGGGCCGACGACCTGCACCGCCGGCATCCGTTGCGCTCAGCCCTCGCCGAGTGGGTGCGGCTAGCGGGGGTGAGGCGTGTCGAGCTCGAGCCGCTGGCCGACGGAGACGTCGCGGACCTGATCCGTGTGCGCACCGGGGTCGAGATCGACGGCGACGAGCTGCGCGCCGTCGTGCA
>JAHEXN010000050.1:0-3859 GCA_023252095.1 Actinomycetes bacterium
TCGGCGACACCATCCGCCTCGCCACCCCGGCACAGCACAAAGCCGTCATCGCAAGGCAGCACGGTCAGTGCGCCGCACCCGGTTGCGTGCACACGCACTTTGAGATCCACCACACCACCTGGTGGTCCAGGGGCGGCAAGACTGACCTCGACGGACTCATCGGCATCTGCCAGAGCTGCCACAACCTGGTCCACCGCGGGTTGCTCGTGATCGAAGCCCTGGGGCAGGGCAAGTTCGACCTCACCACCCGAGACGGCAGACCCATCGACCTGGCCCAACGGCGCACCACCCGCGAACAGCTCCGACGCATCCGCCAAACCGCACGACAAGCACGCCAGCACGACTACCCCATGCGGGCCTGAACTTCGGCACCGGGAAATTCTCACCGCGCGACCAATACCCAGAGGCCGTAGCGTCGAACAATGAGCATGAGGACCTGCGACGTCGTGATCCCGTGTCGGGACGAGGCGCTGGCCCTCCCCCTCGTGCTCGCCGACGTCCCCGACGGCTGGCACGTGATCGTGGTCGACAACGGTTCGACCGACGGAACCGCAGATGTCGCCCGTGCGCTGGGCGCCACAGTCGTCTCTGAGCCACTTCCCGGTTACGGTGCCGCGGTGCATGCGGGCGTCCTCGCAGCCACCGCAGAGCATGTCGCCGTGATCGACGGCGACGCCTCGATGCGTCTGCAGGACCTCGTGCCGATGCTCGACGTGGTCCGCTCGGGCTCCGCGACGATGGCGATCGGGCGCCGCCGACCAACAGCTCGCGGCGTGTGGCCCTGGCACGCGCGCGCCGGAACCCTGGCGCTCGCCATGATGATCCGGAGGCGCAGCGGCTTCGGCATCCACGACCTCGCCCCCATGCGCGTCTGTCGCCGCCACGACCTGCTCGCCCTCGGCGTCGAGGACCGCCGCTTCGGCTACCCGCTCGAGCTCATGCTCAAGGCGGCCGCCGCCGGCTGGACGGTGCACGAGCTCGACGTGCCCTACGGCCACCGCGCCGCCGGCACCCGGTCGAAGGTGTCGGGCTCGGTCCGTGGCACGGCACGGGTCATCCACGACTTCGCCGGAGTCCTGCGATGAACCCGACCCTGCTGATCGTCGCCAAGGCGCCCGTCCCCGGACTCGCCAAGACCCGCATCGGACAGGTCACGGGGCACGTCCTTGCCGCCGAGATCGCCGCCGCAGCACTCCTCGACACCCTCTCCACCGCCGCCTCGACAGGCTGGCCAGTCGTTGTCGCCATGACCGGAAATCTCGCCGACGCCGCACGTGGCGAAGAGATCATGGCCGCCCTCGCCGACACGCGTGTCATCGAGCAACGCGGCGACGGCTTCGGCGAGCGACTCGCGAACGCCCACCTCGACGCGGACGCGGGTCACGGTGTCGTCCAGGTCGGCATGGACTCCCCCCAGGTGACCGTTGACGACTACGAGAAGGCCGGCGACGCCCTCAGACGCGGCTCGACCGTGCTCGGGCCCGCCGCCGACGGCGGCTGGTGGCTGCTCGGGGTTCAGCGCGGCAGTGACGCCCAGGCCCTGCCTCGGGTGGAGATGTCGCGCCCCGACACCGCCGAACGCACGATCGCTGCGCTCGGAGTCGACGTCACGTTCCTCCGCACCCTGACCGACATCGACACGTGGGACGACGTGCGGGCTGTCGCGGCCGACCTCCCCGAGTCGCACCTCTCCCGCGCGCTGCGAACGGCGGCGGCATGAGCAGTGCGATCGACGCCGGCAGCGTCTTCGACGACCTGTTCTCGGCCGGGGCAGGGCGCTTCGTCGGCGACGACGGCAACGTCGAGCACCTCGCGGTGCGTCAGTGGGCGGGCGACACCGACGACGCCGACCGGCATCTGTTCATCGAGCAGTGCGGAGGCCCGACGCTCGACATCGGGTGCGGACCGGGACGTCTCGTCGGGGAGCTCGTGAACCGCAGGATCCCCGCGCTCGGCATCGACGTCTCCCGCGAGGCGATCCGCCGGACCCGCGTGCGCGGCGCCCTCGCGCTCCACCTGGACGTCTTCGACGACGTCCCCGGCGCGGGGCACTGGGAGCACGCACTCCTCGCGGACGGCAACATCGGCATCGGCGGGCACCCAGTGCGGCTGCTGAACCGTGTCCGTGAGCTGCTGGGCCCCGGGGGCACCGTCCATGCCGAGGTCGCGCCTCGCGGCACCGGAGTCGTCCGCGACCAGCGTCGCCTCTGGGTCAACGGCCGCTACTCCGCGCGGTTCGGCTGGGCCGTCGTCGGCCTCGACGCGATCGACCACGTCGCCAGCGAGGCGGGCCTGCTGGTGACCGACGTCCGCTCGATGAACGGCCGCCACACCGCGACCCTCGCCCCGGCCTGATCGGCGTGGTTGCGGCACCGGTGCGTCAGATCAGCGGCCGTCGTGCTGGTTGAGCCAAGCGATGACGGCATCTGGGTTCTCGGCCAACGGGTCGCCTCGCGAGCCGGAGACGTCCTGAGGCAGTCGCATCGCCGTGATGAGGGGCCGATACGCACCTGGTAAGTCCGCGACGAGCACCCCGTCCGAGTACCCTCGCTCGATCCCGAGACGGACGCTGAGCGTTCCTCGTCGCAGCAGGAGCTCCCACACGTCCATCTGCTGCGGGCCGGAGATGCTTTGCACCGTCCACCCCGCCTCGAGCAGGTGCTGCCCCAACGAGGCCGCGCTGGGATCTCGCGACGAGAGCCGTGCGAGGAATTCGGCGACTCCTGAGACACCCATGTCGCCCACGGTACCGGCGGGGGGCCGTCGAAGCCGTCCTCAGGAGGGTCGGACGCAGGGGTCCGGCACGACCCGGCGAGCTGCACATCGACGCCGAACAGGACCACCGACCCCGAGGACGACAACACCCGAACCTGCTGATGCAGGTCCGGGTGTCTCCGATCTCTTGAGAGATCACATGGTCGGGCTGACAGGATTTGAACCTGCGACCCCCTGACCCCCAGTCAGGTGCGCTACCAAGCTGCGCTACAGCCCGTGAACCGTCCGACACTCTATCGCAGGTGGGTCGGGGGTCATGCCACCGGCTCGACCGTCACCGGCATGCTGCGCCGGCTCACGAATCGTCGCTCGCCGCCGTCGACGGGGTCGGTGAAGGCCAGCTCGTGCGCCAGGAGCTGCAACGGTGAGCTGAAGTCGTCGACCTCGACGTCGAGGACCTCCGGATACAGCGGGTCGCCCACGATCGGGATACCGAGTCCGGCCAGGTGCACGCGCAGCTGGTGGGTCCGTCCGGTGCGGGGCGACAGCCGGTAGACGGCGTGGTCGCCAAGGACTCGGTCGAGCTCGACGAGGGTCTCGGCGTTCACCGGAGCGTCCGGCACGACCGATGCCTTCAGCTCCCCGCGATCCTTGCGCAGGTGATTGCGCACCACGAGCGGCAGCTCGAGCGTCGGCCGATGCGGCGCCAGGGCCAGATAGGTCTTCTGGACTCCCCTGGTCTGGAAGAGCCCCTGGTACGCCCCGCGCCACCGGCGCTCGGTCGTCAGCACGAGCACGCCGGACGTCACCCGGTCGAGCCGGTGCACGGGCGACAGCTCGGGCAGGCCCAGCTCGTCACGCAGTCGCACGACGACGCTCTGGGCCACGTGCCGCCCGCGCGGGATGGTCGAGAGGAACGGGGGCTTGTCGACCACGACGAGGCGCTCGTCGCGGTGCAGCACGTCGAGGGATCCGGGCACGGCCGGCTCCACCCGCAGGTCGCGATGGAACCAGACGAACGTGTGGGGCCGGTAGGGGTCGTCCTCCCGGATTGCCCGGCCGTTCTCACCGACGAACCGCTCCGCGGCCAGCATCCCGGCCACGTCGACACGATCGGGCAGCTTGTGCCGCAGCCACTCGCCCA
>JAHEXN010000050.1:3869-14574 GCA_023252095.1 Actinomycetes bacterium
ACGACGAACGCCTAGCGACGCTTGCGCTTCTCGCGAACCCGCTGGGTCAGGTGGATCGGTGTCCCGGCGAACCCGAACTCCTCACGCAGGCGACGCTCGACGAACCGCAGGTAGGTGTCCTCGAGCTTGCCCGACGTGAACAGCACGAACGTGGGCGGCGAGGTCTGCGCCTGCGTGCCGAACAGGATCTTGGCCTGCTTGCCACCACGCACGGGGTGCGGGTGCTCGGCCACGAGACGCCCGAGGAACGAGTTCAGCATGCCGGTGCCGACCCGTGTCTCCCACCCCTCGATCGCGGTGTCGAGGGCCCGCACGAGGCGGTCGACGTGCCACCCCGTCAGGGCGGCGATGTTGATGCGCGGCGCCCACTGGACCTGCACGAGCTCACGGTCGATCTCGCGCTCCAGGTAGAAACGGCGGTCCTCGTCGACGAGGTCCCACTTGTTGAACGCGATGACCAGGGCCCGCCCGGTCTCACGGACCGACTGGATGATGCGGATGTCCTGCTCGCTCAGCGACTGGCTCGCGTCGACGACCATGACGGCCACCTCGGCGCGCTCGATCGCCTGGCTCGTGCGCAGGCTGGCGTAGTACTCGTGGCCCGAGGCCTCGCGCACCCGCTTGCGGATGCCCGCGGTGTCGATGAAGGTCCAGGTGCGGCCCCCGAGATCGACGAGCTCGTCGACGGGGTCGACCGTGGTACCGGACTCGTCGTGCACGACGACCCGGTCCTCGCCGGCCAGCTTGTTGAGCAGGCTCGACTTGCCGACGTTGGGCTTCCCGACGATCGCGATGCGACGCGGACCACCGATGGGCTCGCCGTCCCACTCCGGCGCCTCGGGCAGCGCGTCGAGGATCGCGTCGAGCATGTCGCCGCTCCCCCGGCCGTGCAGCGCCGAGACGGGGTACGGCTCCCCGAGCCCGAGGTTCCACAGAGAGGCCGCCTCGGCCTCGGTGCGCTGGTCGTCGACCTTGTTGGCCGCGAGCACGACGGGCTTGCCGGACGCGCGCAGGATCTTGACGACAGCCTCGTCGGCGTCGGTGATGCCCACCGTGGCATCGACGACGAACAGCACGGCGTCGGCGACCGACACGGCGATCTCGGCCTGCGCGGCGATGCGCTCGGCGAGACCGCGGGCGTCGGGGTCCCAGCCGCCCGTGTCGACGACCGTGAAGTTGCGGCCGTTCCAGGTCGCGTCGTACGGCACGCGGTCGCGCGTCACGCCGGGCACGTCCTCGACGACGGCCTCACGGCGGCCGATCATGCGGTTGACGAGCGTCGACTTGCCGACGTTGGGTCGTCCGATCACCGCCAGGACGGGGGTCGGTCCGGTGGGCTGGTCGAGCTCAGAGTCAGTCATGCGAAGGTGTCCTGCTGGGGAGGCGGACCGGGAAGGTCGCGCTGGAGGGTCTCGGTCGCCCACTCGACGTGGGTCCGCAACGCATCGGCGATCCGGTCGCTCGCGGCCGAGACGGATCCTGCGTCGCGCGGCCACGGTGTGGCCGCGAAGGTCAAAGGACGACCATAGACGACATCGACCCGTTGTCCCGAACTCGGCTTGCTCTCGATGCCGGCTCCGGGCTCGCGCGTGCCGATCACGGCGACCGGCACGACGGGGCTCCCGGTGGCCAGCGCGAGGTATCCGGCACCTCCGAACACCTCGTGCACCAGGCCGTCGCCGCGCTTCCCCTCGGGGTAGACGAGCAGGACCTGACCGGCCCGCAGGACCCGCAACGCGGTGCGGACCGCGGCGGCGTCCGTGCGGCCGCGGTGCAGCTTGATCTGCGCCCCGAGGCGGAGCAGGCGCCCCGCACCGCCGTCGAACGACTCGTGCTTGACGAGCGCGTGCACCGCACGGTCCGACGTGATCACGGTCAACGGGCCGTCGAGCCAGCCGATGTGGTTGCTCGCGAGGATCACGGGGCCTGCGGCCGGGACGTGGTCGAGCCCGCTGACGTGGACGTCCCACCGACGGCTCAGGCGTCGCCGCAGCACGGGCTTCAGGACGCGGTGCGGCCACTCGACCAGACCTGAGCGCACGGGTCCGGGCTGGGCGATCGTCGTCATCGGCGCTGCTCCACGAGCGTCACGATGTGGTCGATGACCTCCTCGAGCGAGAGGAACGTGCTGTCGACCTCGACCGCGTCGTCGGCCTTGGCCAGGGGCGAGGCGGCGCGCGTGGAGTCGATGCGATCACGGTTCAGCAGGGAGGCGGCCGTGGCGGCCGTGTCGCTGCCACCCTCCTCGGCGGCACGACGCGCGGCCCGGGCCTCGGTGTCGGCGACGAGGTAGACCTTGAGCAGGGCGTCGGGCGCGACGACCGTGCCGATGTCGCGTCCCTCGACGACGATGCCGGCGGTCGCGGCCTGGATCGTCGCGCGTTGCAGGGCGACGAGGTGCGCACGCACCTCGGGCACGGTCGAGACCGGACTGACGTGGGCCACGACGTCCTCGCCGCGGATCTGCACCGCGACGTCGACCCCATCGACCGTGATGGTCGGGTCCTGCGGGTCGGTGCCCGACTCGATCTGGATCGACGGCACTGCTGCCGCGACGGCGGCGGGGTCGGCCGGGTCGACCCCGCGCTGCAACAGGGCCCAGGTCACGCCGCGGTACATCGCCCCGGTGTCGAGGTAGGCCAGGCCGAGCCGGCTCGCGACCCCGCGGGCGGTGCTGGACTTGCCGGACCCGGACGGACCGTCGACGGCGACGACGAAGGGGGTGGTGCTGAACGGCACAGGACTCCTATCGGTACGCGGGCCAGCCGCGTGCGGTGAGGGACGAGGTGAGGTGGTCGGCACGGTCGGCGGCGACCTCGACCTGGGCCAGACCCACGGGCCGACCGTACTCGTGGTCGATGCGGAAGTCCTCGATGTTGACGCCAGAGTCGCCGATGTCGGCCATGAGCTGTGAGAGGACACCAGGACGGTCGTCGACCGGCACGAAGACCGAGGCGCTCACGGTGCGGACCTCGCCGTGCTTGCCCGGGATGCGCTGCGTGCCGGCGCGTCCGGCGTCGAGCACGTCCGAGAGGCGTCCTGCGAGGACCTCTCCCCCGGCGTCGAGCGCGTCGAGCACTCGGTCGAGGTCACCGCGGAGCGATCGCAGGAGGGTCGTGACCGCGCCGGCGTTGCTGTCGAGGATCTGCAGCCACATGCCGGTGGCGCTCCCGGCGATGCGGGTCACGTCGCGCAGGCCCGGGCCGGCCAGGTCGACGTGCTCGCGGGGTGCGCTGGCCAGCAGACCCGCCGTGAGGACGGAGACGACGTGGGGCACGTGCGACACGAGGGCGACGGCCTCGTCGTGCCGGTCCGCCTCGAGCACCGCGGGCACGGCCTCGACGGCGCGCACGACCGACGTCACGAGCTCGACGGCGTGCTCGCTGGACTCCGGGAGCGGCACGACGGCCCACGGACGTCCCTCGAAGAGCAAGGCGGAGCCCGCGGTCGGTCCGGACCGTTCGGTGCCCGCCATCGGGTGACCGCCGACGAACCGAGACGCTCCTGGGGTGCCGGCGACGGCCCGGGCGACGGGCGCCTTGACGCTCGCGACGTCGGTGACGACGGCGCCGGGGAACTCCTCCAGCAGTGCCAGCACGGTCTCGGGCACGGCAGCCGGGGGCACGGCGACGACGACGAGCTCGGGATCGTCGACCGGATCGACCGTGCCGGCGCCCACCGATGCAGCGACCTCGGCCACGCCGGGCACCGCGTCGCGCAGGTGCACGTCGACGCCGTGGGTCCGCAGCGCGAGAGCGAGCGAGGTGCCGATCAGTCCGCACCCGACGACGAGGGCACTGGACGGCAGCGCGGTGTCCGGCAGTCCCTCCGTCGTCATGCCCCCACGCTATCGAAGAGCGCCCCGAGCTCGTCCCGCGTCAGGTCACGCGTGCGCCCCGACGCCAGCGCACCGATCCGCAGCGGTCCGAAGGCCGTGCGGGTCAGCTCGATCACGGGATGACCCACGTGGTCGAGCAGGCGCCGCACGATGCGGTTGCGTCCCATGTGGATCTCGAGCTCGACGAGCGACCGGCCGGTCGTGACGTCGTTGACCTTGAACCGGTCGACGACCGCGCGACCGTCGTCGAGCTCGACGCCGGCACGAAGCTGCGCGCCGATGCGGTCGGTGACCTGCCCCTCGACGAGCGCGACGTAGGTCTTGCTGATCTCGAACGACGGGTGGGCGAGCCGGTGCGCGAGGTCGCCGTCGTTGGTCATGACGAGCAGGCCGGAGGTGTCGGTGTCGAGCCGGCCGACGTGGAACAGCCGCTCGGGACGGTCACCCATCAGCGTCCGGAGGTCGGGTCGACCCCGCTCGTCGTTCATCGAGGTCACGACGCCCCGCGGCTTGTTGAGCATGACGTAGACGTGGTCGTTGGGCGGAGGCAGTCGGCGTCCGTCGACGCGGATCACGGCGCGGGCGGGATCGACCCGCATGCCCATCTGCGACACGATCTCGCCGTCGACCTCGACCCGCCCGTCGAGCATCAGGTTCTCGCACGCACGGCGGCTGCCGAGTCCGGCTGCGGCCAGGACCTTCTGCAGACGCACGCCCTCGGTGGCCTCAGGCATGGGCGCCCCGGTCCACGTCGTCGTCGGCCTCGGCGGGCTCGACCTCGGGCTCCGGCTCAGGCTCGGGGGTCCCCTCGGGATCCACAGCAGCGGTCGGCGGACTGGCCGGCGCGAACAGCTCGTCCTCCATCTCGTCGAGCTCGGGCAGCATCGGGGCGATCTCCGGCATCTCGTCGAGGCTGCCGAGTCCCATGCGCTCCAGGAAGTAGCTCGTGGTGCGGTACAGCAGGGCACCGCTCTCGGCGTCCTGCCCCGCCTCCTCGATGAGCCCGCGGGTCACCAGCGTGCGCACGACGCCGTCGACGTTGACCCCGCGGATCGCGGAGATGCGCGAGCGACTGATGGGTTGCCGGTAGGCGACGACGGCGAGGGTCTCGAGGGCCGCCTGCGTCAGGCGGGCCTGCTGACCGTCGAGCACGAATCGCTCGACGGCGGCTGCCACGTTCTCGCGCGTGTAGTAGCGCCATCCGCCTGCGATCGCCCGCAGCTCGAAGCCCCGCTCCTGCTCGTCGTACTCGGCGGCCAGCGCCTCGAGAGCCTCCTGCACGTCGATCGGCGGGTGCCCGACGGCCTGGGCCAGGGTCAGGTGATCGAGCGGCTGGTCGGCGACCATCAGGACCGCCTCGAGGGCGGGTCGCAGCTCGAGCATCTCCAGCTCGAGCTCGTGCGGGCCCCTGGGCAAGTTCGACGAGGGCAGGTTGGCGTCACTCATGGGAGGTGTCCTTCGCGGGGTCCTGGGGGGATTCGTCGGAGGTCGGCGGGTCCGTCTCAGCCGGCTCCGCGCCGGGATCGTCGAGGTCCGGGTCGAGCAGCTCGGCGGGAAGCACGTGCGCCTCCCCGGTCTCGGGTGGTGCATCGAACTCGAGCCCGACCTCGATCTCACCGTCGTCGCTGCCGGTCCACCGCAGGTGGAGGTCGCCCAGCGGGGTGGCCTGCTCGAACGCCACCATGCCCTCGCGGAAGAGCTCCAGCAGGGCCAGGAACCGGGCGACCGTGGTCATGAGGTCCGGCGAGTCGGAGGTCAGCGTGCGGAACGTCAGGCTCCGCTCGCGCCGCAGCCGGTCGACCACGACGTGGGCCTGCTCGCGCACGCTGACCTGGGGCGCGTGCAGGTGCGCGAGCGACAGGATCGGCTCGGGCTTCGGGGTCAGGGCGTTCGTCGCCAGACGAGCCAGGTCGTCCGGCGTCGCGGCGATCAGGATCTCGGGCAGCAGCTGCGCGAACCGTGGCTCCAGCGGCACAGCGCGCGGGTGCCGACGCTGCTCGGCCTCCAGACGACTGCCGATCTGCGCCGCGACCTGCTTGAACGCCCGGTACTGCAGCAGGCGCGCGAACAACAGGTCTCGTGCCTCGAGCAGGGCGAGGTCCTCCTCGTCCTCGACCTCGGCCTGGGGCAGCAGGCGCGCCGTCTTGAGGTCGAGCAGGGTCGCGGCCACGAGCAGGAACTGGGTCGTCTGCTCCAGGTCGCCGCCGAGCTCGGCGATGTACGCAATGAACTCGGACGTGACCTCGGACAGCGCGACCTCGGTCACGTCCATCTTGTGCCGGCTGATGAGCTGCAGGAGCAGGTCGAACGGACCCTCGAATCCGCCGATGCTGAGCGAGAATCCGGTGCCGGGCTCGGCGGCGGGATCGACCGGTGCGTCGACCTCGACCTCGCTCATCGGTTCTCCGAGGATCCCTCGATGCGACGGACGAGATCGCTCTCGCCGCCCCGGGCCTCGAGGTCCTCGAGCGAGGCGGCGAGCGCCGCCCGCACGATGCGACCCCGGTCGACGTTGCGCCCCACGACCGCACGCACCGCCAACCGTGCCTGCTCGAGCGCCAGGAGCTCGTCGGCCGTGACGTAGACCGTGATCTTCTCGTCGTGCTTGACCCGGCCGCTGGCCGCGGGCTTGGCCGGCTCCGCTGGCGGTGCGACCGGCGGTGCGACGGGTTCCGGCACGGCGGGCTTGGCGGTGGAGCGGAACAGCTCGTCGGCCCCCGGCATCGCCGGGCGTCGGGAGGAACCGCCGCTGCTGCTCACGCCGCGGGGCATCGCACCAGGACTTCCCGCGCCAGCTGGCGGTAGGCGTCGGCACCGGGCGAGGTGGGGGCGTACTCCGTGATCGGCTCGCCGGCGACGGTCGAGTCGGAGAACTTGACGGTGCGGCGGATGACGGTGTGGAACACGAGGTCGCCCCAGCCCTGGACGAGCGTCTGCAGGACCTCGCGGCCGTGGAGCGTGCGGCTGTCGTACATCGTGCCGAGCAGGCCCACGATCTGCAGGCGCGGGTTGGTGCGCTCGCGGACCTTCTCGATCGTCTCCTTGAGCAGCGCGACACCGCGCAGCGCGAAGTACTCGCACTCCAGCGGGATGATGACGCCGTCGGAGGCGGTCAGGGCGTTGACGGTCAGCAGGCCGAGCGAGGGCTGGCAGTCGACGAGGATCACGTCGTAGTCGTCGCGCACGTCGTAGAGCGCGCGGGCGAGCGCCTGCTCGCGGCCGACCTCGGTGACGAGCTGCATCTCGGCGGCCGAGAGGTCGATGTTGGCCGGCGCGAGGTCGAGGCCGGGCACCGAGGTGGGGCTGATGATGTCGCGCAGCGACAGCGAGCGGTCCATCAGCACGTGGTAGATGCTCTGGTCGAGCTCGTGGGCGTTGAGGCCGAGTCCGACGGTCAGCGAGCCCTGCGGGTCGAAGTCGACGAGCAGCACCCGACGGCCGGCCTCGACGAGTGCGGCACCAAGGCTGATCGTGGTCGTGGTCTTGCCCACGCCACCCTTCTGGTTGCACATCGACAGGACGGTGGCCGGGCCGGGACGACGAGGCTGGATCTCACCGAAATCCGGTGTCGGACGCCCCGTGGGTCCGGTTTCCTGGCTCATCGTGCCCCTCTCTCGCCGGTGTTGGCAGTGTCGCTCACCCTATCGCTGTCGCCGCTCCCGGCTCACGATTCAGGCAACACGACAGGGTACCCGCCGGCCGCGGGCCCGAGCGTCAGCGTCGGGCTCGCGGGTGTGCCGTCGCGTAGACCTCGCGGAGCCGGTCGACCGTCACGAGGGTGTAGATCTGCGTCGTCGTGACCGAGGCGTGGCCCAGCAGCTCCTGGACGACGCGGACGTCGGCACCGCCGTCGAGGAGGTGGGTCGCGAAGGAGTGACGCAGCGTGTGCGGCGACACGTCGACGCCGATCCCGGCGAGCCGGGCCGTGCGGGTCAACACGGTCCAGGCGCTCTGCCGCGACAGGCGTCCCCCGCGCGCGTTGAGGAACAGGGCTGGCGTGCTCGCGGCCGACGACACGAGAGCGGGCCGAGCCGTCGTGAGGTACGCCTCGATCGCGGCGAGCGCGTAGCTCCCGACCGGGACGATCCGCTGCTTGCCGCCCTTGCCGCGCAGGAGCAGCGCCCCCTCCTCGCGGTCGAGGTCGTCGATGTCGATCCCCACGGCCTCCGAGATGCGCGCCCCGGTGCCGTAGAGGATCTCCAGGAGGGCCCGGTCGCGCCGCGCCAGGGTCGTGCCGGGGGCGCCCGCCGTCTCGAGGATCGCCTCGACCTGCTCGAGCGGCAACGCCTTCGGCAGCCTCTGGTCGGGACGGGGCGGTCGCACCTCCGCCGTGACGTCGACGGGGACGAGCTGCTCCCGGAGCCAGAACCGGTGGAGTCCCCGCACCGTCACGACGTGGCGGGCGACGCTGGCCGGCCCCAGCGGACCGTGGTCGTCGTCACCCGTGCGCAGGGCGGCGACGAAGCCCTGGACGTCGGCCTCGGTGACCTCGGCCGGCATGGCGCGGCCGATCAGCGCGAGGTGGTCGAGGTAGCGCCGCAGGTCGCGGCGGTAGGACGTCACGGTGTTGTCGGCGAGGCCCCGCTCGACCCCGAGGTGGGCCAGGTAGTCGCGGATGGCCTGGTCGAGGCCCTCCCCCTCGCTCATCGCCGTGCTCGCCGGGACGCTGTCACCGCGTGCGCCGGGCGTGCTCGGCCAGGATCGAGCCAATCGCCAGGCCGTTCGAGATCCGCCCGTCCAGCACTGCGTCGACGGCGGCGTCGAACGGCAGCCACCACTGGGCCATGTCGGCCTCCTCCGCGTGGCGCTCGGTGCGCTCCTCCGGCGGGATCGGTGACAGACCTGTCGCGCGAAACACGGTCAGCGCCTCGCTCGTGTACCCCGGCGAGGACCGCACGACGAGGTGGTGCTCCCAGTTCTCGGCCCGGACGTCGGCCTCCTCGGCGAGCTCGCGAGCCGCCGTCGTGAGCGGGTCCTCGCCCTCGACGTCGAGCACGCCGGCCGGCAGCTCGACCATGCGGCGGCCAACCGCGTGGCGGTACTGCGCGACCAGCAGGAGTCGGTCGTCGTCGTCGAGCGCCAGCACGCCGACCGCGCCGCGGGGCTGCACGACCGCGCGCGGGTGCTCGCCACCGGTCGGATCGACGATCGTGTCGCGGCGCAGCGAGACGTACGGCGTGTCGTAGAAGGACTCCGACGCCGCGACGGGCCAGGCGGCCTCCTGGTCGGCGAGGTCCGGCGACGCGAGCAGGCCCGGCAGGCTGGGGTGCGGACCTGCTCCAGCGCTCGTCACTCCGCCTCCGCCTGCCGCTGGGCCGCGACCTCGACGGGCAGGCGGGTCTCGCGCTGACGCTGCAGCGCCGCCTTCACCAGGCCGGCGAACAGCGGGTGCGGACGCGTGGGACGCGACTTGAGCTCGGGGTGGGCCTGGGTCGCGACGTAGTACGGGTGCACGTCGCGCGGGAGCTCCACGAACTCGACCAGGGTGCCGTCGGGCGAGGTGCCGCTGAACGACAGGCCGGCCGCGGCGATCTGCTCCCGGTAGGCGTTGTTGACCTCGTAGCGGTGGCGGTGGCGCTCCTCGACCTTGTCGCTGCCGTAGACCTCCGCCACGATGCTGCCGGGCGTCAGCGAGGCCGGATAGGTTCCGAGGCGCATCGTGCCCCCGAGGTCGCCCGCGCCGTCGACGAACGCCTGCTGCTCGGCCATCGTCGCGATGACCGGCGCCGCGGTGTTGGCGTCGAACTCCGTCGAGCTGGCGTCGGCGATGCCGGCCTCGTGCCGCGCGTACTCGATCACGATGCACTGCAGGCCGAGGCAGAGCCCCAGGGTCGGGATGCCGCGCTCACGCACGTACCGGAGCGCGCCGATCTTGCCCTCGATGCCCCGGATGCCGAATCCGCCGGGTACGCAGATCGCGTCGACGTCACCCAGCATGCGAGCCGCACCAGCCTCCGTGGCGCACTCGTCGGACGGCACCCACCGCAGGTTGACCTTGGCGTCGTTGGCGAAGCCGCCGGCCCGCAGCGCCTCCCCGACCGACAGGTAGGCGTCCGGCAGGTCGATGTACTTGCCGACCAGGGCGATCGTGACCTCGTCGGCAGGCTCATGGACACGGCGCAGCAGGGCGTCCCACTCGGTCCAGCTCACGTCACGGAACGGCAGGTCGAGACGGCGCACGACGTAGGCGTCGAGTCCCTCGGAGTGCAGCACCTTGGGGATGTCGTAGATCGACGGCGCGTCCGACGCCGTGACGACGGCCTCGGGCTCGACGTCACACATCAGTGAGATCTTGCGCTTGACGCTCTCGGGGATCTCGCGGTCCGAGCGGCACACGATCGCGTCCGGCTGGATGCCGATCGAGCGCAACGCGGCGACGGAGTGCTGCGTCGGCTTGGTCTTGAGCTCACCCGACGGGCCGATGAACGGCACGAGCGAGACGTGGAGGAAGAAGACGTTCGTGCGGCCGATCTCGTGGCGCACCTGACGCGCGGACTCCAGGAACGGCTGGCTCTCGATGTCGCCGACCGTGCCACCGATCTCGTGGATCACGACGTCGACGTCCGGGCCGCCCATCGACAGCATGCGGTCCTTGATCTCGTTCGTGATGTGCGGGATGACCTGCACCGTGTCGCCCAGGTAGTCGCCGCGACGCTCCCGCGCGATGACGTCGGAGTAGACCTGACCCGTCGTGACGTTGGCGCGACCCACGAGGTCCTCGTCGAGGAAGCGCTCGTAGTGGCCGAGGTCGAGATCGGTCTCGGCGCCGTCGTCGGTCACGAAGACCTCGCCGTGCTGGAACGGGTTCATCGTGCCGGGATCGACGTTGAGGTACGGATCCAGCTTCTGCATCGTGACGCGCAGGCC